>NZ_JAGPXZ010000348.1:0-6220 GCF_018070305.1 Micromonospora sp. M51
GATTACGGCCGGGGGCCAGCAGGCCGAGCGCAAGGCATTCAAGGACCGCTTTCCCACCGGGAGGCTGCTGCACACGTCGGCCTTGCGGGCCGGAGCCGGAGCGGCCCTCGACCCGGACGTGCTCGCCGCCCTCGACGACACGTCGATCCGCCTGGTTGCCGCCGTTGTCAACACGATCGACGACGCGCTGGACCGCAGCGACCCGGGTACCACCGTCTGGGGCGACGACACGATCACCGCCGTTGGCGACCTGCTGACCTCCGCGGGCGAGCCAGATCGGGTGGTCGTCATCGTCTCCGACCACGGCCACGTCGTCGACCGTGGCCCCGAGTCGGTCACCCTGCCCAGCGCCAGCAGTGAGAACCGGTGGCGACCGCCGACCGACCCGCCCGGCGACGCCGAGGTGGCCGTCGCCGGCAGCCGGGTGGCGCTCGGCGGCGGATCCGTCGTCCTGCCCTGGCGGGAAGAGGTGCGGTACGGGCCGCGCAAGGCGGGCTACCACGGCGGCGCAGCGCCAGCGGAAGCCGTCATCCCGCTGCTCGTGCTCATCGCCGGTGACGACTCCGCCGTGCCCGGCTGGGCCGGTGCGCCGGTGGCCAGCCCGGACTGGTGGCGGGAACCGCTGACGGAGAGCACATCCCTGTCGGCTGACCCCCCGCCGGCAACCCGGCGTCGCCCGCGCAAATCCGTCGAGCAGCAGACCGACGGTCTTTTCGACCTGATGCCGGCCGTCGTCGCGCCGGCTGCCGCACCGCAGCCTGTCCCCACCCCGCCCGACCTGGTGACGGCCCTGCTCTCCAGTGAACGCTACGCCCAACGTCGCGACCCCCGCCTGCCCCTGGCCGACGAACGGGTCGCCGCGCTGCTGAACACGCTGATCGCCGGCGGTGACCGGGCGACCCTCGACACCCTCGCCGCCCGGTCCGGCGTACCTGCGCACAGGATCAACGGCACCGTCACCGTGTTGCGTCGGCTCCTTCAGGTCGAGGGCTATCCCGTGATCACCCTCGACGCGGACGGCCGCACCGTCCACCTCGACCGGAAATTGCTGATCGAGCAGTTCGGGCTGGAGCAGCGGTGACCGGAGAGATCTCGGCCCGACGGCGCCGGGACATCATCGACGCGCTGCGCCGGGGGGTCGTCCCGAGCAATGGACTCGACGCGCTCGCGGTGGGGCTCGACAGGTTCACCGCTGCCCTCGACGACGACCTGGAACGGGTCGCCAGCGGCGGGAGCGTCTTCAAGGCCGTGCGCGGCGAATACGGGGCCGGCAAGACCTTCTTCACGCGCTGGCTGGCCGAACGCGCCAAGCGCCGCGGCTTCGCCGCCGCGGAGGTGCAGATCTCCGAGCTGGAAACACCCCTGCACCGGATGGAGACCGTCTACCGGCGGTTGGTAGAGCACCTCAGCACGGAGCAGTTCGCCCCGAGCGCGTTCCGACCCGTACTCGACGGTTGGATCTTCGCGTTGGAGGAGGACGTGCTCGCCGGGGGTACGGTCGCCGAGGACGATGCGCCGGGGCTCGATCGGGCCGTCGCTGACTTGCTGGAGCGCCGGCTGGGCGACATCTCCCGGAGCACTCCGGGCTTCGCCGCCGCCCTGCGCGGTTACCGGGCCGCTAGCGCCTGCGGTGACCACCTCACCGCCGATGGACTGGCCGCCTGGCTCGGCGGTCAGCCACACGTCGCGGCATCCGCCCGGCGGGCGGCCGGAGTGAAGGGCGACCTCGACCACTACGGCGCGCTGAGCTTCCTCCAGGGGCTGCTCACCGTTCTGCGCGACAGCGGCCACCAAGGGCTGCTGTTGGTGCTGGACGAGGTCGAGACGCTGCAACGGGTGCGCTCTGACGCACGGGACAAGGCACTGAACGCCCTTCGACAGCTCATCGACGAGGTTCACGCGGACCGGTTCCCTGGACTCCTGCTGGTGATCACCGGGACGCCCGCGTTCTTCGACGGCCCGCAGGGCGTCCAGCGGCTCGCGCCGCTCGCGCAACGTCTCGCCACCGACCTCGGCCCCGACCCGCGTTGGGACAACCCCCGTGCCACCCAACTGCGACTGCCGGGGTTCACCGTCGATGCCCTGGTGGAACTAGGCAGCAGGGTGCGAGATCTCTACGCCAGCGCGCAGGTCAACGCCCGGGTGGACGACGACTACCTGGGGACACTGGCCCGTGCGGTCACCGGCGCGCTGGGCGGACAGGTCGGGGTGGCGCCCCGCGTCTATCTGAAGAAGCTCGTCGCGGACGTCTTCGACCGGGTGGACCAGTTCGCCGACTGGGAACCGCGGCGGCACTACGCACTGACCCTGCGGGCCGACGAGCTGACCGAGGTCGAACGCAACGCCGCCGCTCGCGCCGACGATATCGAACTGACGCTCTGACGTGTTGCCAGACCTCGACCCGGTCGTGGTGCACCACGTGGTCAACACGCTGGGTTGGCGAGACCTGCGTCCATTGCAGCGTGCTGCAATCGCCCCGGTGCAGGGCGGCCTGGATGCCCTCCTACTCGCCCCGACGGCCGGCGGCAAGACGGAGGCCGCACTGTTCCCGCTGCTGTCCCGGATGACCGAGCACCAGTGGACCGGTACGTCGGTGCTCTACCTCGCACCGCTGAAGGCGCTGCTCAACAACCTGGCGCCTCGGCTGGAGCAGTACGCCGGTTGGCTCGGGCGGCGGGTGGCCCTCTGGCACGGGGACATCGGCGCCTCGCGGCGGCGAGCCGTGCTCTTCGAGCGACCCGACATCCTGCTGACCACACCTGAGTCGCTGGAAGCCATGCTGGTCAGCACCAACGTCGACCACCGCCAGTTCTTCGCCGGCCTGCAAGCGGTGGTCGTTGACGAGGTGCACGCCTTCG
This sequence comes from Micromonospora sp. M51, assembly GCF_018070305.1. Taxonomy (NCBI): domain Bacteria; kingdom Bacillati; phylum Actinomycetota; class Actinomycetes; order Micromonosporales; family Micromonosporaceae; genus Micromonospora; species Micromonospora sp. M51. Next base: position 2,859 of record NZ_JAGPXZ010000348.1, read on the forward strand.
CGGGAGATGACCGAGGTTGGCACCTGCTCGCCGTCTTGGAACGTTTGACCCGGGTGGCTGGTCGGCCCCTGCAGCGGATCGGGCTCTCCGCCACCGTCGGGAATCCCGACTCTCTGCTCACCTGGCTCCAGGGCTCCGGCGCGGGTAGCCGGCCGGCTCAGGTCGTTGCACCCGAGGTGGTCCAAATCGCGGGTGGCGTGCCAGCGGGCGAGATCGAGCTGGACTACGTCGGCTCGCTCACCAACGCAGCAGCCGTGATCGCCGCCCTGCATCCGGGCGAGAAGCGGCTGGTCTTCTGCGAATCCCGGCAGACGGTCGAGGAGCTCGGACAACTGCTACGGGGACAGGGCGTCACCACCTTCCTGTCGCATGCGTCGCTGTCCGTGGACGAGCGGCGCCGCGCGGAACAGGCGTTTGGCGAGTCACGGGACTGCGTCATCGTGTCAACCAGCACACTCGAACTCGGCATAGACGTTGGCGACCTGGACCGCGTGATCCAGATCGACGCGCCAGCCACCGTGGCGTCCTTCCTGCAGCGACTCGGGCGCACCGGTCGCCGTCCGGGAAGCAGCCGGAACTGCCTGTTCCTCACGCTCGGTGGCCAGCCGCTCGTGGAGGCGGCCGCACTGCTCCTGCTCTGGTCACGAGGTTGGGTGGAGCCGGTCACCGCGCCGCCGGAACCTCGGCACATCGTCGCCCAACAGGTGCTCGCGCTCTGCCTTCAGGAACATCGGATCGGTGCGGAAACCTGGATCCAGGCCTGGAACGAGCTGCCGCCCTTTGAGAAGAACGCCCGGCCGATCGTTCGACACCTCGTCGAGCACGGCTACCTGGAGCAGGACGAGGGCATGCTCTTCCTCGGTCCCACCGCCGAGGAGCGGTTCGGCCGTCGTCACTTCATGGAGATGACGGCCGTATTCACCGGGCCGCCCGAGTTCACCGTCCTCCTGGGCCGTAGCGAGCTGGGGCGGATCGATCCCAGCCTGCTCACCGAGGAGGTCCGGGGCGAACGCCGCCTGCTGTTGAGCGGCCGGAGTTGGCGCGTCACCTACATCGACTGGCGCCGTCGGCGGTGCTTCGTCGAGCCTGCCGACGGCGGCGGACGTGCCCGTTGGACGGGCACCGGGTGGGCGTACCGCAGTCACGAGATCACGCGGGCGATGCGTGAGGTGCTGCTGGGAGCGGAGCCTCCGGTCGCCCTCACCCGTCGTGCGGTGACTCGCCTGGCTCGGGAGCGCGAGGAGAAACTACACCTGGTGCATCCCGGTGGCACTGTCATTGTCCGCGAGAGCAGCGGTGACCTGCGCTGGTGGACCTGGGCAGGTTTCCGGACGAATGCCACGTTGACCGCCACGCTGGGCGAAGTGGTCGATCCGGTGGAGCGGTTCGACGGCAACAGCATCCGACTACGGGAAGACGTCACACCTGCGACCTGGCGGGCTCTCACCGCAGACGCCGCCACTCGGCTGTGCCTGCCAGAGGTCAACGACAAGGCCCTAGACGGTCTCAAGTTCGGCGCGGCCCTGCCGAAGCGGTTGGCCGCGGCCACGCTGGCTGCGCGCCTGGCCGACCTGGACGGGGCTGCCGCGGTACTGGACGAGCCCGTGCGGTTCGTCATCGTCTAGCAGCGGCTGCACTGGTTCCTCAGTGAGTGTCGGCAACGGGCGGGTCAGCGGCGGGGAGCTTCGCTGGCGATGGTGGCCTCCCGGGGCAGGGCCGCCGCCCGCAGCGCCCAGTCCAGCGCGTAGTCGGCGATCTTCTCCCAGCCGTCCTGCCCGACGGTGAAGTGCGAGCGGCCGGCGAACTGCTCGTACGCGGTGAGCGCCCGCGACTTCTGGTAGAGCCCCGCGTTGGCGCGGACCACCGACGCCGGCACCACGTGGTCGACCTCGCCGGCCATCAGCAGCAGCGGCGCCCGGTCGTTACGCCCGACGTCGACCCGGGCTGGCGAGCGCGGGTCGAGGTTGGCGAACGCGCCCTCGAAGTAAACCCGCCCGGCACCGGGGACGGCGTAGCGTTGCCAGGCCCGGTCGGAGTCCTCCCGGCTCATGGCGTTGCCGAAGGTGTAGGCGAAGTCGTCCGGGGTGAACGGGACGGCCTTGTTCCGGTTGGCGGGGCTGCGCAGGATCGGGAAGCCCGAGCGCAGCTGACTCAGCGGCACCTTGAGCACGCCCTTCACCTGCGCGGGGTGCACTCCGACCGCTGCGGCGCCGAGGCCCCGGTCGACGAGGATCTGGGTGAACAGGCCGCCGAACGAGTGCCCCATGATGATCGGTGGTCGCGGCAGCGCCCGGATGATCTTGTCGTAGTGCGCGACGATCGTGGCGATGCTCTGCTCGGCGATCGGGCTGGGATCGTCCCGCAACTGCTCCACCGACCGGTCCATGCCGGGCCAGGCGGGGGCGATGACCTGCATGCCACGCTCGGTGTACCGCTGCGCCCACCCCTCCCAGCTGCGCGGCGTCATCCAGAGCCCGTGGATCAGCACGACCGTGTCGACCTGGCCCTGCGGCGTGGCACCCATCTCGTCCCCCCGGTGTCGCGGCATCCGGGGCAGCGGTTACCCGCTGCCGTGCCGGGAATTCCTCCGCCGGTTGCTCGCCTCGGCGGGTCGCGTTCGGGAGGCGGACGTGGCAGTGAGCGTGATGACACAGGGGCATCGTGATGACTCAGGGGCATCACGCTCGTCGCGGTGTTTGCTCGCACGGAGGTCACTCTCCGTGGCGTCCGGCCCCTGACAAATGTCACGGCCGGGAGGTGACGACCGCTCCGGGCACCGGGGTACGCCCCGCCGGAGTATCAGTGCCATGACCAGTACGCATCCGGCTGTCGAGTTGGACGGCCTCAGCAAGAGCTTCGGCGCGGTCACCGCTGTCGACGGGTTGAGCCTGCGGGTGCAGCCCGGCGAGGTGGTGGCGTTCCTCGGCCCGAACGGGGCGGGCAAGACCACCACCATCGACATGCTGCTCGGGCTGTCCCGCCCGGACGCCGGCACCGTCCGCGTCCTCGGCGGCACCCCGGACGACGCGGTGGCCCGGGGTCGGGTCGCCGCCGTCCTGCAGACCGGCGGGCTGCTCAAGGACCTCACGGTGGGCGAGACGGTGCGGATGACCGCCCACTTCTACCGGCACACCCGCCCGGCGGCGGAGGTGCTGGAGCGGGCCGGCATCACCGACATCGCCGACCGGGTGGTCGGGCGCTGCTCGGGTGGTCAGCAGCAGCGGCTGCGCTTCGCGTTGGCCCTGCTGCCCGACCCGGACCTGATGGTGCTCGACGAGCCGACCACCGGGATGGACGTCGAGGGTCGGCGGGACTTCTGGCAGGCCCTGCGCCGTGACGCCCGACGTGGACGGACCGTCATC
>NZ_JAGPXZ010000349.1:0-6214 GCF_018070305.1 Micromonospora sp. M51
GGCCAACTCGTACCTGCCCACGCCGATCATGCGGGTCGCGCTGCGCTCGGCGTACCTGCGGGCGTTGTGCTTCGCGCCGCGGATGGCCCGCCCGACGCTGCTGGACGTCGAGCGCGCGCTGGGCGACGCGCTCGCCCTACGCCGTGGACGCGGCTTCAACGCGGTGGCCAGAGCCGCCCGCGACTACCGCTTCGACTGCCATCGACTGTCCGACCCGGCGGTGCCGGTGACCGTCGGCTGGGGCGACCGCGACCGGATCTTCGGCGTTCACCAGGCCGAGCGCGTCCGGGCGGGCCTGCCGGCGGCACGGGTGGTGACGCTGCCCCGTTGCGGTCACGTGCCGATGAGCGACGACCCGGACCTGGTCGCCGCGCTCATCCTGGAGACCACCGGCGCCGTCCCCCGCGGCGACCGGCCGGATCCGTCGGTCGCCGTCTGACGGTCCCGAGTCAGGAAGATCACTTCACACGCTAAAAACTTGCAGTCTGTGCAACTTCGCTCCTAGCCTCGCTCGCGTGACCGACACCGACCACGCCGCCACCGGGCGTCGCGACCGCAAGAAAGCGCAGACGCGGGCCGCGCTGACCGCCGCCGCGCTGCGGCTGGTCGCCGAACGCGGCCTGGAGCACGTGACGGTGGAGGAGATCAGCGAGGCCGCGGACGTCTCCGCGCGGACCTTCTTCAACTACTTCACCTGCAAGGACGAGGCCCTCACCGACGATCCGGCGCTCGACGGCAACCCGGTCGTGGCGCGTCTGGCGGCCGCCCCCGCACAGGTGTCGGCGCTGCAGGCCGTGCGGGTCGCCCTCGACGAGTCGGTCGACACGATCCAGGCCGACCGGGAGTTGTGGCGGTTGCGACTGACGGTCATCGCCCAGAACCCGGTGCTGCTGCCCCGGCTGGTGGCCGGCAACAGCGCGACCGAGCAGGCCATGGTCGCGATCGTCGCCACCCGCCTCGGCGTCGGCCTCGACCACGGCCACCCGCCGCTGGTCATCGCTGTCGCCGGTGCCGCCTTCCGCACCGCCATGCTGCGCTGGGCCGCCGACGACGACACCCGGCCGCTGCACGACTTCGTCGATGAGGCGTTCGCCGCGATCGCGGCCGGCCTGCCGGATCCGCCGTCCCCCTCCTGACCCGCCAGTCTCTGCCCCGCCGCATCAGCTGCGGGGCCAGCGCTGCGCCAGAAACCCGACAAGGGAGCGTCAATGACCACCACCGTCCCGCCCGCCGACACCGCCGGCGTCGGCACGCGCATGTCGCGTCGGGAGGTTCTCCAGGCCCTGTCCGGCCTGATGGTCGGCATGTTCGTGGCCATCCTCGCCTCCACAGTGGTGGCGAACGCGCTGCCGCGGATCATCGCGGATCTCAACGGCAGCCAGACCGTCTACACCTGGATCGTCACCAGCGAACTGCTCGCCATGACGGCGACGGTGCCGCTGTGGGGCAAGATGGCCGACCTGTACAGCAAGAAGCTGCTGATCCAGCTGTCGCTGGGACTGTTCGTGGTCGGTTCGCTCATCGCGGGCTTCACGCCGAACGTCGAGGTTCTGCTGCTCAGCCGGGTCGTCCAGGGCATCGGCGCCGGCGGCATGACAGCGCTGGCCACGATCGTCATGGCGGCGATGATCCCGCCGCGTGAGCTGGGCCGCTACGCCGGCATCTTCGGCGCGGTCTTCGGTGTGGGCACCATCGCCGGTCCGCTGATCGGCGGCCTGCTCGTCGACACGTCGTGGTTGGGCTGGCGGTGGTGCTTCCTGATCGGCGTCCCGTTCAGCATCATCTCCATCGCCCTGCTCCAGCGCACCCTGCACCTGCCGGTCGTCCGCCGCAAGGCGACGATCGACTGGCTGGGCGCCGTGCTCATCACCTCGGGCGTCTCCACCCTGCTGATCTGGTCGTCCCTGGCCGGCAACAAGTTCGACTGGGCCTCCGGCTGGACGGCCCTGATGGTCATCGGCGGTCTGGTTCTGCTGGCCCTGGCCGTGGTCGTCGAGTCGCGGGCGGCGGAGCCGATCGTCCCGCTGGACATCTTCCGCAACCGGACGGTCTCCCTGGCCACGATCGCCAGCGTGCTGGTCGGCGTCGCCATGTTCGGCGGCACCGTCTTCCTGTCCCAGTACTTCCAGATCTCGCTGGGCAAGTCGCCCACCGTCGCTGGCCTGATGAGCCTCCCGATGATCTTCGGTCTGCTGGTCTCGTCAACGGTGGCCGGCCAGCTCATCACGAAGTACGGCCGCTGGAAGGCGTACCTGGTGGCCGGCGCCGCGGTGATGACCGCCGGGATGCTGCTGCTGGGCACCATCGACGCCAACACCAGCGTCGTCGTGCTGTCGATCTACATGGCCGTGCTGGGCGTCGGCGTCGGCATGCTCATGCAGAACCTCGTGCTCGCCGCGCAGAACGATGTGCCGGCGCAGGAGCTCGGCGCCGCCACGTCGGTGCTGACGTTCTTCCGCAGCATGGGCGGTGCGATCGGGGTCAGCGCCCTCGGCGCGGTCCTGGCGAGCCGGGTGACCTCACTGACGACCGAGCGTCTCGGCCCGGCGGCCACCGCCGGTGGTGGCTCCACGGAGGTGCCCGACCTGTCCACCCTGCCCGAACCGGTGGTACGCATCCTCCAGGACGTGTACGGCATCGCCACCGCGGACCTCTTCCTGGTCGGCGCGCCGTTCGCGCTGCTGGCGCTGATCGTCGTGCTGTTCATCAAGGAGAAGCCGCTGCACACCGTCAGCGGGGACGAACGACGCGCCCAGGAGGAGGCGGCCGCAAAGGCCGCGATGCACTGAGCGGTACGACAGAGCAGTCGGGGGCGGGCCGGAGGGCCCGCCCCCGCTTCGTGCCCCCTTCCGGCCTCACCCGCGGGCGCCGACGTCGCCATCCCGCGTTTTTCGGTAATCACCTGGCGTGCACAAGTCGCCACGTAACGTGAGGTAGAGCCGGTAATCGGCTGATCGCCAGACGTGCGCCGGGCCGCCACTGCGGCGGCGCCGCTCGGCCAACTGCCGGGTCGGACAGCTCCGCAACGTCGCTCAGCCGCAGGAGGTGTGGACGATGCCCATGCTCTCGGTCTTCGATCCTCGGCACACTGTCGCTCCCCCGGGATACAGCCGCTGGCTCATCCCGACCGCGGCACTGGCTGTGCACGTGTGCATCGGTCAGGTCTACGCGACGAGTGTCTACAAGAACTCCCTCATCGCGCACTTCGACACCAGCCAGACGGCGATCGGGGCGATCTTCAGTATCGCCATCGTCATGCTGGGTTCGTCCGCCGCGGTGGGTGGCCGTTGGGTGGAAAAGAACGGGCCGCGCCGGGCGATGTTCGCCTCCGCCTGCTTCTGGGCCACCGGGTTCCTGGTCGGCGCGCTCGGCATCGCGACGCAACAACTCTGGCTGCTCTACCTCGGATACGGCGTCATCGGCGGCATCGGGCTCGGCATCGGCTACATCTCACCCGTCTCGACACTGATCAAGTGGTTCCCGGACCGCCCCGGCCTGGCCACCGGGCTGGCCATCATGGGGTTCGGCGGTGGCGCCCTGGTCGCCGGCCCGCTCGCGCGCCAACTGCTCTCCCTCTACGACTCCGGCTACAACCCCGACAACCCGGCCGCCGTGGCGTCGGGCAGCGCCCTCGTGGCGCTCTTCGTCACGTTCGGCATCGGGTATTTCGTGATCATGATGTTCGGCCCGTTCAACGTCCGGGTTCCGGCACCGGACTGGCGGCCCGCCGGGTTCGACCCGGCGAGCGTTGCCGCCAAACCTCTGGTGACGACGGCGAGCGTGTCCGCGTCGAACGCGGTGCGTACCCGGTCGTTCTGGTTGCTGTGGATCGTGCTGTTCTGCAACGTCACCGCGGGCATCGGCATCCTGGAGCAGGCCAGCCCGATGATCCAGGACTTCTTCCGGGACAACGGAACCGCCACCACGGTCTCGGTGTCGGCGGCGGCCGGCTTCGTGGGGGTGCTGTCGCTGTTCAACATGGCGGGCCGGTTCGTTTGGTCCACGACGTCCGACCTCATCGGCCGCAAGCCCATCTACATGGTCTACCTCGGCGTCGGCATGGTGCTGTACCTGCTGCTCGCCGTGGCCGGGCACTCCGCGACAGCGGTCTTCGTGCTGATCGCCGCCGCCATCATCTCCTTCTACGGCGGTGGCTTCGCCACCATGCCGGCCTACCTGCGTGACCTGTTCGGCACCTTCCAGGTCGGGGCCATCCACGGCCGGATCCTCACCGCCTGGTCGGCCGCGGGTGTCGCCGGCCCGCTGATCGTCAACGGGATCCTCGACACGCAGGGCAAGCCCGGCACACTCACCGCGGCGGCGTACCGTCCCGCGCTGTTCACCATGGTCGGCGTCCTCGCCATCGGGTTCATCGCGAACCTGCTGGTCCGTTCGGTGCCCGAGCGGTTCCACGAACCAAACCGGGGGCCGACGTCGCCCGTGGCGAAGGCGACCATCACCGAACCGGTGGCCATCGGGCCGCAGAGCCAGCCGCCCGCGCCGCCACGAGTCGGTAGCCAGACCGGGCGACTGTGGTTGTCGTGGCTGCTGGTCGCGGTGCTCCTCGGGTACGGCATCGTCCAGACCGCCATCACCGCCGCGAAGCTGTTCACCGGCTGACCGGCCGCGCCGGCGGTGGCCCGTCGCGCCCACACCTCTCCTCGGATCCGAAGAAGGCGCCCCGTCAGGGGGCGCCTTCCTCGTCGGTCCGCTCAGAGTGGGGTCGTCGACCGGCTCTCGTCGAGCCGCTCCCGCTGGGGCACGACCGTGTACTTCGGATCGCGCGCCGAGACCCGTCCCGCCTCGAAGACACCGAACCGGGTCGCGATCGACGACGCCACCAGGGCGGCGCCGGAGAGCGCCGACAGGATCCGGCTGCGTCGACTGACCAGTGCGGCGACCGTGCCCACTGTCAGCAGGACGCGTCCCGCCTTGACCAGCCGGCCGCTGCGTCCGTGCGTGTAGGGCTCGCCGGTGAGGCCCTGCCGCTCCAGATGGTGCCCCCCACCGAACTCGACGGCCGCCGCGGCCACTGCGAGTCGCCGTAGTGGGGCGGTCTCCGAGGGCGGTGCCGCGATCAGTCCGACCCCGGACGCGGCGGCGAGCGCGCTGCCGGCGAAGACGAACGGCAGCGAGGGGTAGGCGTCGTGCCAGGACGGCACGGCCGTGTCGGCGAGCAGCACCCCGGTGTACGTCGCCAGCGCCGGTGCCGTGGCCGCGGCGGCCAGTCCGGCGACGTTGCCGACGGGCGGTCCGATCCGGCGGGCGAGGCCGAGCACACCATGCCGCGGGAGCAGCGGTGCGAGTTCGGCGACCGCTGCCACGCCTGCGAGGGGCCCGAACGCGGCGAGGATCCAGGGGCCGACCGACATCGGCGAGGTCACCTTGGCCACCCGGAGCATGTGATGGAACCGGGTCGGCCGGCCGAGGTCGTGGATCAGCAGGTACGTGCTGGCGGCGACGCCGCCGAGCGCCGTCCACCGGCCCACCTTGCGCAGCCCCGGTCGTCCGGTCAGCTGGGCGCCCGCGCCGACCAGCGCGCTTCCGGCGGCGAGGCCACCGGTGAACAGGTAGCCGGCGATGTCGTACTTCCACACCGGCGGCTTCAGCACGGGCCGGCCGTAGTAGGAGGCGAAGTCGGCCGGCGGCACGGTGAGCTGCTCACCGCCGTCGCCGCGTCGCCGGCCGGGCTGCCGGTGGCGCTTCCCGTCGGGCTGGTCGAGGCCGGCCTGGAACTCGCGGAACCGGGCGCCGACCGACTCGTTCGATGGTGTCTCGTCGGTCATTGCCGCCTACCCATGAACGCGACCGCCGCGGCGACCGCCATCGTCATCGCCGCCAGGCCGGCGCGTTTCCACATGGCCGGTAGGTCGCGGGTGGTCACCACCGGGTCCGGTGGCAGCCCGTACACCTCAGGCTCGTCCAGGAGCAGGAAGAACGCCCCGTCCCCACCCACGCCGTCGTTCGGGTCGTGCCCGTACAGTCGCGCCTCGGGCACCCCCCGCTCGTGCAGCGTCGCCACCCGCGCGGCGGCGCGCTCCCGCAACTCGTCGAGGGGCCCGTACTGGATCGACTCGGTCGGACACGCCTGCGCACACGCCGGCGTCATCCCCACACCCAACCGGTCGTAGCACAACGTGCACTTCCACGCCCGACCGTCGTCCTTACGCTGATCAATCACCCCGTACGGGCAGGCGGAGATGCAGTAACCGCA
>NZ_JAGPXZ010000035.1:0-17292 GCF_018070305.1 Micromonospora sp. M51
GCGAAGGACTACCTGCACCGGGGCGGCCGTACCGCCCGGGCCGGCGAGTCCGGTTCCGTGGTCACCCTGGTCCTGCCGGAGCAGCGCCGGGACGTGTCCCGGCTGATGGCCACTGCCGGCATCCGACCCGAGTCGGTCCAGGTGCGCCCCGGTGACGCGGCGTTGGCCCGGGTGACCGGTGCCCGTGAGCCGTCCGGTGTGCCGGTGACCATCGTCGCGCCGCCGGTGCCCGCCTCTCGGACGCGTACCTCCGGTGGTTCGGCCTCCGACGGCGGCGCCCGGCCGGCGCACCGCGCGTCGGGACGCTCCCGGCGCCCGCGTCGCCCCCGTACCGTCTGATCTTCCGCTCGTCAACCGACCCGTCCCGCTTCGGCTGGGCGGGTCGGTGTCGTTCCCGCCCATCGCGTGCCCTCCGGGCCGCCTCGTGATGAGGGCTCGGTCACCCGTTCGGCTGAGTCGGTAATCAGCCTCCGCTGGGTCGGCTGGCCGACTGCGCCCCGGCCGGTGGTGGTCGAGGCTGACGGACGGGGGAAGTCGGGCGGGGGGCCCGACACGGGAGGGGTGACCATGGCGGGCGAAGCCGGCTCGGGCGCACTGCGTGAACTGATCCTGGTGGTCGCGGTCGCGCTCGCCGGGTTGTTGCTCGCCATGGTCGCGGCCTTCGCGCCCTGGCATGCCACCCCGGCGGGCAATGCTCCCGCCGGTCTGGTGGAGCTGCACAGTCCTGGCGGCCCGGGCTCCGGCCCGGCGGACGCACACGTGGGCTGAGCAGCGACCGGCCTACCGGTGCCGGCGGAGGGGCAGGCCCGGTCAGGATCGGTGCGAGGTGTGGTCGGGTCGGCGGGGCACCGGCCCGACCACATCACCGTCACCGCAACCCACCGCAACCCACGCATGCGCCGATCTTGCGCTTTCGGTTGTCAATTCGGCAGGATGCGTCCCTTTTGCCGCGACAGAAAGTGCAAGATCGCGGGACACGGGGGCGCGGGGGCGCGGCGCGGGCGGGCTAGGGGGTTGTGGGGGTTTGGGTTTGGGTGAGCAGGTTGGCGAGGGTGGTGCTGTCGACGACGGTGGCGATCGCCCCGTGCACCGCCAGCCAGACGTCGGTGAGCCCCGCGGCCACTCCGTGATAGTCGGCCCGCTCGGCCGGCAGGCCGCGCACCGTGGTGAGCGAACCGCCGACCGCGCGCAGCACGTCCCCGACGGTGATTTCGTGGGGCGGGCGGGTCAGCGCGTACCCGCCGTCGGCACCGCGGTGGCTGTGCAGCAGACCGGCCCGGCGCAGGTCGAGCAGGATGCCCTGCAGGAAGCTGAGCGGGATGCCCTGCACCTCGGCCAGGCTGGCAGCCTTCACCAACTCGCCGGCCCTGTCGCCGTCGCCGTCGCCACCACCGGCGGCGGCGACGGCGAGCATCGCCCGGAGCGCGTAGTCGCTGCGCGCGGAGACGAACACGTCACTGACCAGCCTGGTCCAGTACGCCCCAGCGACGCCGGATCGCCTTGTCCGCAGCGCCGAACGCGGCGTCCACGACCAGGCCGACGACCAGGATGACGATCATCGTGGAGAGCAGCCAGGGCGCGTCGGACAGTTCGCGGGAGTAGGTGAGCTGGGCGCCGAGTGAGGTCTGCGAGATGCCGACCACGAGCAGCTCACCGGCCATCAGGCTGCGCCAGGAGAACGCCCAGCCCTGCTTGAGCCCGGCGACGATCGCCGGCAGGGCGGCCGGAGCGATGACGTACCGGTAGAGGTTGAGCCCACGGGCGCCCAGGTTGCGGCCGGCGCGCAGCAGCAGCGGCGGCACGTAGTCCACTCCGGAGATCACCCCGTTGGCGATGGACGGTGCCGCTCCGAGCACCACCACGAAGAAGATCGCCTTCTCGCTCAGCTCGAAGAGCAGGATGGCCAGCGGGAACCAGGCGATCGACGGCATGGTCTGCAACGCGGTGATCATCGAGCCGATGGCGGCGCGCAGCACGGTGGACCGGGCCACCGCGAGGCCGAGCAGCAGGCCGACGGCGACCGAGAAGACGTACCCGAGGGCGGCCCGGCGCAACGTGGTGACCAGGCCGTCCCAGAGCTGCGGGCTCTGGGCCTGGGCCATCAGCTCGCGGCCGACCTCCAGCGGGCCGGGCAGCGAGTACGGCGGCTTCCAGCCCGAGAGGACCACGAGTTGCCAGGCGGCGATGGCGATGGCCAGCGCGGCGAGCTTGGGCCAGGTGGCCGCCCAGAGGCGGGTGCCCCGGGAGACGTCCTTGTCCCGACCGGCGATCTCCAGCGCGTCCAGGCCGGTGATCTCGGCGTCGGTACGCGCCGAACTGGTGAGGGTGTCACTGGCCATGGCGGCCCACCTCCGTACGGAGCCGCTCGGTGACCTCGGCGGCGATGGCCGCGACCTCGGGGGAGTCGATCCGACGGGGGCGCGGGATGGTCACCTCGGTGGAGTAGATGATCCGGCCGGGTCGGCTGGAGAGCAGGATGATCCGGTCGGCCAGTCGGGCCGCCTCGCGGACGTTGTGCGTCACGAAGAGCACCGAGAGTTGGCGCTCGGACCAGATCCGTTCCAGCTCGTCGTGCAGGATGTCCCGGGTCATCGCGTCCAGCGCGCCGAACGGCTCGTCCATCAGCAGCACCGGGGTGTCCAGGGCCAACGTGCGGGCCAGCGCGACCCGTTGCCGCATCCCGCCGGAGAGTTCGTGCGGGCGCTTGCGGCCGAAGTCGCCCAGGTGCACCGTCCGCAGCAGTTCGGCGACCCGCTCGCGGCGTTGGGCCCGGGGGAGCCGGCGCAGCTTGAGGGGGACCTCCACGTTGGCGTCGACGGTCAGCCACGGAAAGAGCGCCGGTTCCTGGAACATCAGGCCCGGGTTGACGTCGCCGGCCAGGGTGATCTGGCCACCGCTGACCCGGTCCAGCCCGGCCACCAGGTTGAGCAGGGTGCTCTTGCCGCAGCCGGACGCGCCGACCAGGCAGACGAACTCGCCGGGCGCGACGTCCAGCGACACACCGTCCAGGGCCAGGACGGCGCTCGACCCGCGTCCGTACACCTTGGTCACGCCGGAGAGCGCGACGGCTGTGGTCGCGCTCCGCGGCGTCGTCGTGGTCGACGTCATGGCTGGACGACCTCGGGCTTGCCGGCGGCCTTCAGCGCGTTGTTGAGGTACTTCAGGTCGTACAGGCCCTTGAGGTCCACCGGCTCGGTCAGCTGCACGTCGACGGCGTGGTCGAGCCCGGCCTTGAGGGAGGACGGGATCGGGTCGTTGGTGAACTCCAACGTCGGCCACGCCTGCTTGATCAGCTTCAGGTCCAGCGGCTTGCCGGTGATCTTGCCGATCGCGTCGGAGATGGCCTGCTGCGCCTCCTCCGGCTTGGTGTTGACGAACTCGTTGGCGGCCACCTGGCCGTCGACCAGCTTCTGCACCACGTCCGGGTGCGCCTTGAGGAACTTCGTGCTCACCAGCAGGTTGGTGATGACGAACTTCTTGTCGGGCCACAGGTCACGCTCGTCGACGAGCACCGTGCCGCCGGCGTTGACCAGGCGGGAGACGAACGGCTCGGGCACCCACGCCCCGTCGATCGCGCCACTGGTGAACGTCTCGATGGTCTGGGCGTTCTCCTGCGGCACGATCTTGACGTCACCGCCACCCTCCTTGGTGGTGGTGAGGCCCTGCTGCTTGAGCCAGTACCGGACCGCCACGTCCTGGGTGTTGCCCAGCTGCGGGGTGGCGATCTTTTTGCCCTTCAGGTCCTGCGCCCCGGTGATGCCGGGCTTGACCACCAGCGCCACGCCGCCGGACGCCGCTCCGGAGATGACCCGGACAGCCTCGCCCTTGGACTTGGAGAAGGCGTTCACCGTCGGGTTCGGACCGATGTAGGTGGCGTCCAGCGCGCCGGAGAAGACCGCCTCGATGGCGGCCGGGCCGGCGTTGAAGGTCTTCGGGTCCAGCTTGACGTCGGTGCCGAGCTTCTCCGCGAAGATGCCCTTCTCCACGCCGACGACCGCTGGCGCGTGGGTGATGTTGGGGAAGTAGCCGAGGCGCAGCGTCACCGGGCCGGAGCTGCCGCCCGCGCCCTCGCTGTCGTCGCCGCACCCGGCGGTGCTGCCCAGGGTCGCCGCGCCGAGGGCGGCGAGGGTCATCAGCGTGACCGTCCGGCGCAGGGGGAGCCGTCTCATCGTCCATCCAATCCGCAGTATTCCTACTTAGTTGGTAGGAAGAGTGGGCCAGGCCGTGGTCAGCGTCAAGACCCATCCACATGGCGGGATGGCGCGTCTCAGTTATGTCGGCATTTCCTACCAGCTTGCTGTGATAAGCGGCGTAGCGTTGGCGGGGAGCGACCGGCTGCTGGCCGGGACGAGCCCGGAGCGGATCGCCGCCGCAAAGGCCCGGTTCCGTCGGATCGACTCGGCCGCACCGCGAGGAGGCCGAACGGGTCGCCAACGAGGTGCTGACCCTGGTGACCGCCCCCGTCGCGGCGGCTCCGGGAAGGTCGCGGGTGGCGACCGTGTCGACGCGCTAGGGTCGACTCCGTGGCGGCGCGGAGATCCAGAATTCCAGCGACGAAGTATCCGGTCGAGCGGTTCACCCTCGACAACGGCCTGCGGGTGGTGCTCACCCCCGATCGCAGTGCCCCGGTGATCGGGGTGGCGGTGGTCTACGACGTCGGCATCCGCTCGGAGCCCGAGGGGCGCACCGGCTTCGCCCACCTCTTCGAGCACCTGATGTTCCAGGGCTCGGAAAACCTGGAGAAGCTGGCTCACTTCCGACACGTGCAGGGCGCGGGCGGCACCTTCAACGGCTCCACCCACCTGGACTACACCGACTACTTCGAGACGTTGCCGAGCAACGCGCTGGAACGCGCACTGTTCCTGGAGGCGGACCGGATGCGCGGCCCTCGGCTGACCGAGGAGAACCTGCGCAACCAGGTCGACGTGGTCAAGGAGGAGATCCGGGTCAACGTCCTCAACCGGCCGTACGGCGGTTTCCCCTGGCTGACCCTGCCGCCGGTCATGTTCGACACCTTCCCCAACGCCCACGACGGCTACGGCTCCTTCGACGACCTGGAGTCGGCGACCGTCGCCGACGCAGCGGACTTCTTCCGCCGCTACTACGCCAGCGGCAACGCCGTGCTCGCCGTCAGCGGTGACATCGACGTGGCCGAGGCGACCGAGCTGGTCAGCCGGCACTTCGGCGACGTGCCGGCCCGGCCGGCACCGCAACGGCCCGACTTCACCGAACCCGACCTGAGCGCCGAGCGGCGCACCTCGTACACCGACGCCCTGGCGCCGCTGCCGGCGGTGGCCGGCGCGTGGCGGGTGCCCGACCCGGTCACCGACTTCGCCGGCTACCTGCCGTACGTGGTGCTGGCCGAGGTGCTCACCGACGGCGACGCGTCGCGGCTGGTCGAGCGGCTGGTGCAGCGCGACCGCACAGTGACCAGCCTCGGCGGATACCTCGGTTTCATGGGCGACCCGTTCGACGTCCGCGACCCCACCGCGCTGCTGTTGCAGGCGCACCTGCCGCCCGGGGGTGACGTGGACAAGGTGCTGCGCACCATCGACGAGGAGCTGGACCGGCTGGCCACCGACGGGCTGACCGACGGTGAGCTGGCCCGCACCCAGGCCCGGATGGCGACCCACCTGCTGCGGGACACCGACGCGGTGCTCGGTCGGGCGCTGCGGATGGCAGTGTTGGAGCAGCAACGCGGCGAGCCGGGCCTGCTCAACGAGTTGCCCCGGCTGGTCGGCGAGGTCACCGAGGAGCAGGTCCGGGCCGCCGCGGCCACAGTGCGTCCGGAGCGTCGCGCCGCCATCGAAGTCATCCCCGGAGGTGCCCGATGACCGGGACTGTGGCCGCCGCGCCGCGCACGCTTCCCCCGCTCGGTCCGACCCGCAAGCTCAAGGTGCCCAAGCAGGCCGAGCGGACGCTGCCCAACGGGCTCACCGTGATCGCGGTACGCCGGCCCGCCGTGCCCCTGGTCGAACTGCGGCTCTGGGTGCCGTTCGGTCG
Source organism: Micromonospora sp. M51 (assembly GCF_018070305.1). NCBI lineage: Bacteria > Bacillati > Actinomycetota > Actinomycetes > Micromonosporales > Micromonosporaceae > Micromonospora > Micromonospora sp. M51. The sequence continues at coordinate 6,004 of NZ_JAGPXZ010000035.1, forward strand.
GGTGCACCTGGCCCGCGGCGCGATGCTCTCGCAGACCATGCTCTCCGGCACCGGGTCGATGACCAGCGTGCAGATCGCCGCCGAGTTGCAGAAGGTGGGCGGCGGGCTCTCCGCGGGCGTCGACCCGGACCGGCTGATGCTCTCCGGCGCCGGCCTGGTCACCGGTCTGGACCGGATGCTGGAGCTGCTGGCCGAGGTGCTGACCGGCGCCAGCTACCCCAGCGACGAGGTGGCCACCGAACGGGACCGACTGGTCGACCGGATCCAGGTGGCGCAGAGTCAACCGGCGCACCTGGCCCGGGAGGCGCTGCTCAAGCGGATCTACGGCCGGCACCCGTACGCGACGCAGACGCCCGAGCCCGACCAGATCCGGGCCGTCCGACCGGCGGCCCTGCGCACCCTGCACTCGGAGCGGGTGCATCCGACCGGCGCGCAGTTGGTGCTGGTCGGTGACGTGCAGCCGGAGAAGGCGTTGGACGCCGCCGAGCGGGCACTCGGCGGCTGGTCGGGTGCCGGGCGTGTGGCCGACCTGCCGGCGACCCCGCCGCTGGAGCCGGGGCCGCTGCTGCTTGTCGACCGGCCGGGCTCGGTGCAGTCGTCGCTGCGGATCGCGCTTCCGGCGGTGTCGCGCACCGACCCGGACCACGCCCCGCTGCAACTCGCCAACCTGATCTTCGGCGGCTACTTCTCCTCCCGGTGGGTGGAGAACATCCGCGAGGACAAGGGCTACACGTACGGCCCGCACTCGGGTATCGAGCACTCCGTCGCCGGGTCGGTGCTGGTCGCCGCCGCCGACGTGGCCACCGAGGTCACCGGTCCGGCGCTGCTGGAGACGACGTACGAGCTGGGCCGGTTGGCGTCGCTGCCACCGAAGCCCGAGGAGTTGGAGCAGGCCCGGCAGTACGCTCTGGGCACCCTTCAGCTCGGCATGTCCACCCAGGCCGGGCTGGCCGCGTTGACCAGCGCGTACGCGGGCAACGGGCTACGCCTGGACTTCCTCGCCGAGTACGCGGCGCGGTTGGCGAAGGCGAGCATCGAGGACGTGGCGCAGGCGGCGGCCCGGTACCTGGCACCGGCTCGGGCGGCGATCGTGGTGCTCGGCGACGCGGAGCGGATCACCCCGGGGCTGGCCGCGCTGACCGCTGTCCACACCGAGCGACAGGCGTGAGCGGGGAGGCGGCGCCGCCGTTGGCGCGGTCCACGCTGGATCGGGCGGCGCACCGGCGGGGCGACTCGCAGTGGTTGACCGAGGCGTGGTTGCGCGCCCGGGTGCTGCTGATCGACTCGACCGACGACGGTCGGACGCTGGCCCGCACCGAGACGTCGCCGCCGACGTTGGTGCTGTTCGGGGCGGGTGACGTGCCCGCCGGCTCCGAGTCGGCGGCGATGTTCCTGGGGGTCGAGCCGGACGGGGTGCCGGTCTTCGCCGTCGACGCGCCGCTGCCGGCGATCCCGGGGACCCGGGCGGTCCACCTCCGCGAGGTGGGTCACCTGCTCGCCGACCGGGAGGCCGGCATCTTCACCACCGCGCTGGCACTCGTCAACTGGCACACCCGGCACGGTTACTCGACCAGCACCGGTGCGCCGACCGCGATGGACGAGGCCGGTTGGTCCCGGGTGGACCGCAACGGCGGGCGGATCTGGCCGCGTACCGACCCGGCGATGATCGTGCTCGTTCACGACGGGGTGGACGGCCCGGACGGCCGCTGCCTGCTCGGCAACAACGCCGGCTGGCAGGGCACCCCCGGTGGTCGCCGCTACTCCTGCCTGGCCGGCTACGTCGAGCCGGGCGAGTCGGCGGAGGCGGCCGTGTTGCGCGAGGTCCGCGAGGAGGTGGGCATCGGGGTCGAGCGCATCGGGTACGTGGGCAGCCAGGCCTGGCCGTTCCCCGGTTCGCTGATGCTGGGCTTCCTTGCCACCGCGAACCCGGCCGAGCCGGTGCGGGTCGACCCGTCCGAGATCGCGTACGCCCGGTGGTTCTCCCGCCAGGAGATCGGGGCGGCACTGGCCGGGCAGACGGTCGACGTGGGCGACGGGGCCCGACTGGTCCTGCCGCCGCCGTCGTCGATCGCGCTCTTCCTCATTCACCGGTGGCTGGACGGCTGGGTGGACGCCGACCGCTGAGCGCGGTCCCGGCCCGCGGCCGCCGTTGCCGCGACGGTCACGGGCCGGGAACACGGGCCGTCGTGGTCGGCGGGTGCGAGTAACGCGGCGGGGGAGCCGGTCCGACCACGACGGACGACCTGTGAATCAGGTGCCGGGGCGGCCCGGTCTGTGTCGGAAGGCGGGCCGCGACTCGATCAGCGGGAGGACCTTGACCCGCTGCTTGCCGGCGCGGACCGCGCCGACGGTGGCCAGGGCGCGGGCCAGCAGCAGCGCGGCGTCCCGGTCCTCGGCGTGCACGATCTGACGTCGCGGCTCGGGCGCGGTCGTCTCGTCGCGAAGTCGATGGCCGTCCGCCCAGGCGGCGGCGATGTCCCCGTCGGCGACGGCGCGGATGTCGGTGCGAACGATCAGGAACCGCATGTGGGTCTCCGGATGAACCGCGACGGATGAGCAGTGTGGAAGTTCCACGTATCCGAGGGCCATGTTACGCCCCGTGTTCGTCTCAGCAACTGAAACGCGCCTATCGGTTTCGAGCCTCGTCCGATCAGTCGATGGCTGCTCAGCAGGGTTGGCGGGTCACCGGGCGACGGGTCGACGGGTGTGACGAGACGGGGCCGCCGGCGCTATGCCGACGGCCCCGTACCCGATGACCGGGTCAGTTCAGATCGAACTGGCCCTTCTTGGCGCCGGTGATGAAACCGAGCCACCCCGCGCGGTTGAACAGCAGCACCGGGCCGCCCCGGTCCTTGCTGTCGCGTAGGGCGACCGCCGACGGGCCGGTGGCGAGCGGGGCGACCTCCACACAGTTGGAGGTCTGGCTGCGGGTGCTGGTACGCCACGGGGCGTCCGCCAACGAGTGGGCGGAGACGGACGGCGTGTTGCGGATGTCGTTCATGGTTCTGCTCCTGATGTGCAGCGATCCGATGGGACGAGTGGTGCCGCACGCCCGACGGAGGTCCCCCGTGGATCACCGGTCCGTCAGTCGCCCCGAACCCTGGCGGCGTTGGGTCGGCGCCGTTGCCGGCCCGAACGCCACTGTGGGTGGGGGCGTCGCCTCGGTCAGCCGTCCCGCCGCCTCGATCAGCCAGGAGAGGGTGTCCGAGGCGTTAAGTGCCGCCGTGCATAGCCACTCGAACACCACTTTATAGCGATTTAGCGTGATTGCCTCGGTCGACATGACGTCGGTGAAGCCACCTTCGATGGCCAATGTCTCCGGATCGAGGGGATCGGCGAACCGATAGACCGAGAACGCGGTCGGCGGAAGGAACCAACTGCCGATCTGGGTGTCCCGGAGCAGCACGTGCAGGGTCACGTTCGGCAGCAGGGCCAGCTCGCAGAGTTGGAGCAGCTGCTCGTGCAGCACCTCCGGCGGCCCGGCCCGGCGGCCGAGAGCGGCCTCCTCCAGCACGGCGGTGTAGCGGGGAGCGTGCGGCTCCCGGGTGAGCAGCGACTGGCGGGCCAATCGCGCCTGCACCTCGGTCTCCGGCTCGTCGCCGGGCTCCGGCTCGCCCGCGCCCGCGCTCACCTGGCGGGCCGACACGATCCGCAGCTGGGCGTATCCGGGGGTCTGCAACAGACCCGGCACCAGCACCGGGTTGTACTCGGAGATTTCCGCGCAGCCCGCCTCCAACTCGGCCCAGCCGCGCTGCTGCTGCGTCATCACCGGGAAGTTCTTCAACCAGCCGCGCATGTCGCCGGCCTCGTTGGTGATGCCCAGCAGCTCGTCGTGCAGCGCCTGGTCGGCGCCGTAGAGGTCGAGCAGGTCGCCGACGTCCTGCGGGTCCGGTCGGCTGCGGCCATTCTCCAGGCGGGACAGTTTGGACGCGGAGGCCCAACCGATACGCTCGATGACCTGATCGCCGGTGAGGCCCGCGGCCTCACGCAGGCGGCGCAGCTCGATGCCCAACCGGCGACGACGCAGGATCGGGCTGGGTGCGGCAGGAGGCACAGTGTCCTCTTTCCCGTCGACCGCCGCAGACGCGACGGTAACTGTATGAAATTCGCCCCCCACGGTCAGTATGGACGGCGCGACCGGTGTCGGAGGTTCCGGCGAGGGCGTGTCTTGCGAAAATCGGACCACGGGAATGCCGGACGACGACGGACCCGCGGTCGCGGCCGTCGACCTCGCCCACCTGGGCACGCCATCCCGCCGGAGGGACCCATGCGCACGATCCTGCGCCGACCCGACTTCCGTCTGCTCTTCGGCGGCCTGCTGGCCAGCATGACCGCCGAGTCGATCCTGCTGCTGGCACTCGCCATCTGGGTCAAGGATCTGACTGGCTCGGACGGGTTGGCCGGTGCCACGATCTTCGCGGTCATCGCGCCGATGACGCTGGCACCGCTGGTCGGCTGGGTCGTGGACCGCTACCCGCGCCGACCGTTCTTCGTCGCCGCGAACGTGGCGACCGCCGCCCTGCTCACCCCGCTGTTCACCGTCCACGACGCGGGCGACGTCTGGGTCGTCTACCTGGTGGCCGCCCTCTACGGACTCTCGTCCATCACGCTCGGTGCGGCGCTCAGCGGGCTCATCCGCGAGTTGGTGCCGGTCGAGCTGCTGGCCGAGGCGAACGGCGTGCTGCAGACCGTACGCCAGGGGATACGACTGGTCGGCCCGCTGGTGGGCGCGGCTCTCTACGCGGCGCTCGGCGGCTGGGCGCTGGCCGGAATCGGCATGGTCGGATTTCTGACCGCGGCTGCGGTGGTGACCGCGCTGCCCGCCCCGCAACAGGTGCCGCCGACCGTACGGCTGCGGTGGCCGGCCGAGCTGGGCGCCGGCCTGCGGCACCTGGCCGGCGAGCCGGCCCTGCGGCGGGCCCTGCTCGGTTACGGGCTCGGCTCACTGGTGATGGGCTTCAGCGAGTCGCTCATCTTCGCCTACGTGGACCAGGGGCTGAACCGGGATGCCGCGTTCGTGGGTGTGCTGGTCACCGTGCAGGGCGTTGGTGGTCTGCTCGGCGGACTCTGCTCACCGACGCTGGTCCGCCGGCTCGGCGAGGTCGGCACGCTGGCCGCCGGGGTCGCCTTCTTCTCGCCGGCCGCGCTCGCGCTCGCGTACCCCGATCTGCGGCTCGGGTTCGCGGCGGTGCTGCTGGCCGGGGTCTCGCTCCCGCTGACGATGGTGGGTTTGCACACGCTGATCCAGCGCCGCACCCCGCCCGCGCTGGTCGGCCGGGTCGCCGCGGCCACCCAGGCGGTGGTCAGCGGGCCGCAGGCGTTCTCCATCGGGGCGGGTGCCCTGCTGGTCGGGTTACTGGACTACCGGCTGCTGTTCGCGCTGGTCGGAGTGGCCACCCTGGCCGCCGGTAGCTACCTGTGGCGGGGCCGCCACCTGAGCGCGCCGCCCGGGGCACCCGCACCGACGCCACCCACCCGCCCGACGCTCCCGGCACCCCGCCGACCGGTTGAGGACACCGACCGACCCGGACTTCCAACGCCCGCCGACCGTCGCCACCGTGACTCGTGCCCGGACACGACGAACGGCCGCCCCGGTGGGGCGGCCGTGCGCCGAGGATGAACCGGCAGATCAGGCGTTGAGGGTTTCCAGGTGCTGCTTGACCTGGGTGATCGAGGGATTCGTCAGCGCGCTGCCGTCGGCGAAGCGCAGCGTCGGCACCGTCTGGTTACCGCCGTTGACACTCATCACGAACTCCGCGGCCTTCGGGTCCTGCTCGATGTCGACCACCTCGTAACCGATGCCCTCCCGGTCGAGCTGCGACTTCAGCCGGTGGCAGTAGCCGCACCAGGGGGTGGAATACATCGTCAACATGGTCGGATCCTCCAACTCCTCCGGCCGCGGCTTGCCGATCAAGCCGAGGCTGTTCGCTGCAACGCTGGGAGGAGCTGAGATGATTCCTGGTTGTGGCGGTTCACTCAGCGTCGGAAAAGGTGCTCGCCGGGCTGGACCCGGAGCAACGCGCCGCGGTGACCGCACCCGCCGGCCCGGTCTGCATCCTGGCCGGCGCCGGCACCGGCAAGACCCGCGCGATCACCTCCCGAATCGCCCACCGGGCGCTCTCCGGGGAGATCTCCCCCCGACACGTGCTCGCTGTCACCTTCACCGCCCGCGCCGCCGCCGAGATGCGGAGTCGTCTCACGGTGCTCGGGGTGGGTGGCGTCCAGGCGCGGACGTTCCACGCCGCCGCGCTGCGTCAGGTGCGGTACTTCGCGCCCCGGCTGCTGGCCGGGCGTGCCATGCCCGAACTGCTGGACAGCAAGGTACGACTGGTCACCCTCGCTGCCGCCCGGGTCGGCCTGCGTACCGACCGGGCCGCCGCCCGCGACCTGGCCGGCGAGATCGAGTGGGCGAAGTCGTCGCTCGTCGAACCGACGGACTACGTGGTGGCCGCGGCCCGGGCGCTGCGCGACACACCCCACGAGCCGGCGAAGGTGGCCGACGTGTTCACCGCGTACGAGCAGCTCAAGCGCTCGAACGGTGTGATCGACTTCGAGGACATGCTGCGGGCCGCGGTGTGGGGGATCGAGGAGCACCCGGACGTCGGTGAGCAGGTCCGTGGCCAGTACCGGCACTTCGTCGTCGACGAGTACCAGGACGTCAACCCCCTCCAACAGCGGTTGCTGGACGCCTGGCTCGGCGGCCGGGACGACCTGACAGTGGTCGGGGACGCCAGCCAGACGATCTACTCGTTCACCGGGGCGACGTCGGCGTACCTGGTCGACTTCCCGCGCCGACACCGCAACGCCACGGTGGTCCGGCTGGTCCGTGACTACCGCTCCACCCCGCAGGTGGTCGGGCTGGCCAACGCGGTGATCTCCCAGGCCCGGGGCACCGAGGCGCGCCTGCGCCTGGAACTGAGCGGCCAGCGCCCCCCGGGCCCCGAACCGGATCTGCGGATCTTCACCGACGAGCCGGCGGAGGCGAACGCGGTGGCCGCGCGCTGCCGTTCCCTGATCGACGCGGGCACCCCGGCGAAGGAGATCGCCGTGCTGTTCCGGGTCAACGCGCAGTCCGAGGCGTACGAGAAGGCGCTCACCGAGGCCGAGGTGCCGTACGTCGTGCAGGGCGCGGAGCGGTTCTTCGAACGAGCCGAGGTGCGCCAGGCGATGGTCGCGCTGCGTGCCGCCACCCGCTCGATCCCGGGAGAGACACCGTTGCCGGCCGCCGTCGTCGAGGCGCTCACCGCCGTCGGCTGGACCCCGGACACCCCACCGACCGGCGGTGCCGCCCGCGAGCGGTGGGAGGCGCTGTCCGCGCTGGTCCAGCTCGCCGAGGAGTACGCGGCGACCCCCGAGGTCGTGCCGATCGGCGAGGCCGCCTCGGTGGAACGCCCGGTCACCCTCACCGACTTCACCGAGGAACTGGCCCGCCGGGCCGCCCAGCAGCACGTACCGACCGTGGACGGCGTGACGCTGGCGTCCCTGCACTCGGCGAAGGGCCTGGAGTGGGACGCGGTCTTCCTGGTCGGTCTCGCCGAGGGCACCCTGCCCACCACGTACGCGAAGACCGTCGAGCAGGTCGAGGAGGAGCGCCGGCTGCTCTACGTCGGGATCACCCGCGCACGCGAGTGGCTCTGGCTGTCGTACGCGGCCGCGCGGTCGCCGGGCGGACGGGCCCGGCGGCCGTCGCGGTTCCTGCCCCACCTGGACCGCTCCGGCGGCACCGAACGGGCCAGCGGCGGCACCGGTCCGGCCCGCCGTCCCGAGCGGCGACGCACCCAGATCGTCTCCTGCCGGATCTGCGGTGCCACTCTGCTCGCCGGCCCGGACCGAAAGCTCGGCCGCTGCCCCACCTGCCCGTCCGACATCGACGATGAGCTGCACGAACGGCTGCGCGAGTGGCGGCAGCGGGTGGCCGGTGCGCAGAAGGTCCCGGCGTACGTGGTCTTCACCGACGCGACGCTCGTCGCGTTGGCCGAGCGGCGACCGGCCCGGTCGGAGGAGCTGATCGCCATCGCCGGTATCGGCCCCCGCAAGCTGGGCCTCTACGGGGAGTCGGTGCTGGCCCTCGTGGCAGGTGCCGGGGTGGACGATGTCTGCCCGGAGAAAACTTTCGAAATCTCGTCGTAAATTCGTTTGCCCTCGCCCCGGCGCGAGGAATAGCCTCAGGACACACCACGCGAGCGGCGCCATTCCGGCTGCTCACGGGGGCGGTCCAGTCGATTCGAGGAACGTGAGGGAGGTGGCCACCGTGAAGATCTTCACCTATGAGCGTCTGACGGCGATGCCGTCTGTCTGCGCTCCGCTGTCGGCTGTCCGGGTGGCCCTCACGGCTGCACGACCGTCGGTTCCGCAGGTGCACCAGGTTCAGGCCGAGCTGACCCTGACCGTCGCGCCCGTCGGAGTCGAGGGGACCAGTGGCTTCACGGGCATGGGCATCAATGACGTCAAGAAGCGCATGGATGTCCGCGGCGTTCCACCTCGAGGTAAACCGGTCTGACCATCAGACTCCGGCTCACCTCGAGGCCGCGGAACCCGCTTACCGGGATCCGCGGCCTCAGTTTTTTGCCCGCCGTAAGTACGTCGGAATGCGATCCACGAGATCGAAGTGAGAGAGAGGTGACCGGGAGATGAGTCTGGCGTTGGCCCCCCTCGACATGAGCGTCGAGATGGAGGCGAACCTGCCCTGCCGGAAGTTCGACCCCGACCTGTGGTTCTCCGACTCGCCCACCGAGCTCGAGCTGGCCAAGTCGCTCTGCGGGGACTGCCCGCTGCGCGTCGAGTGCCTGGCCGGAGCCGTTGAGCGAGCGGAGCCCTGGGGCGTCTGGGGCGGCGAGATCTTCGAGCGTGGCGCGGTTGTCCCGCGTAAGCGGCCCCGTGGCCGTCCGCGTAAGGAGGACGTCGCCCGAGACGCCGCGCTTCGGGTCGAGGCCGAGGCGCGCCTGGCAGCCAGTGGGCTGTCCGAGGTGCGTGGCGCGGTCCGGCTGGCAGCCTGACATGTTCCCGACCCGTTCCAACGACGCCGGTGTCCTACCGGCAGTGAGTGAGAAAACGATGTTGAACATTCCGAGTGGAGCCTTCGAGATGCAACTACTCAACGAAGCGTTGACCAGGGCTCGAATGCGCCGGCCTCAGGCCGGTCGTACCACCACGAGCACTGAGGCAACCCGATCCGCCCGTACCGTCGCCATGACCGGCCGCAATCAGGCGGCTCGCGACCTGGGCGTTCTCTAGTACCACTCCACTCAGAAGGGCGGGTGCCGACCGGCACCCGCCCTTCCTCACGTTCTCAGCCCCTCACGTGCTCAGGCGACCGGGCCTCGACTCAGGCGACCGGGCCTCGACCTGCTCAGGCGACCGGGGCGAAGCCGGGCAGCCAGCGCTCCAGGATGCTCCGGTAGGGGGCCTTCGCCTCCAACTGGCAGAGCACCCCGATCGACCCGAGCGTCACCCGGTGGATCAGCAGGTACGACGGTGGCAGGTTGAGCTGCCGGCTCAGCTGGTACGTGGGGGAGCGAGGGCTGGCCAGTCGACCCGCCTCGGCCCGCAGCCAGGCTCGGGTGAACCGGAAGCCGTCCGCCGCGATGGGCTCCAGCATGGGACGGATGAAGTCGAGCACCCCCTCGGCGTCGATCTCGTCGGCCGAGCCGATGAACCCCTCCGACCGCAGCCCCGCCACGACCTCGTCGGCGTTGCCGCGCAGGGCCATCGCGGCGATCCGACCGATCGGCTCCGGAGTGCCCTCCGGCATACGGGCCACCGCCCCGAAGTCGATCACGCCGAGCCGACCGTCGGGCAGCAGCCGGAAGTTTCCCGGGTGCGGGTCGGCGTGCAGCAGCCCGGCCCGCTGCGGCGCGGAGAGGTGCAGGGTGGCCATCAACCGGCCGGCCTCGTTCCGATCCTCCTCGGTGCCCTCCCGGATGATGTCGGCCAGCGGGGTGCCCGTCACCCACTCGGTGACCAGCACCCGCGGCGAGGCGTTGACCACCTCCGGGATGTAGATCTCCGGGTCGTCGGCGTACGCGGACGCGAAGGCGCGCTGCGACTCGGCCTCCAGCTCGTAGTCCAACTCCTCGGTGATCCGTTCGCGCAGCTCGGCCAGGAGCGGCTTGACGTCCAGGCCGGGCTGGATGGCCCGGAACATCCCGCCCAGTCGGGAGAGCTGCTTGAGGTCGGCGAGCAGGGTGCCGGTCGTTCCGGCGGCCACCGGGTCGGCGACGGCGAGTTGAGCGGCGAGCCGCGGCCAATCCGGGTCGCGGTCGGCCCGGTGCAGCTCGACGCAGTGCAGGCAGGGCCCGGCGGGCGGGCGGACCACGGGCCCGATCACCGGTACGCCTTCGCGGAGTGTGACGAGCAGGTGCGGCTGCCGGCGCTGGGCGAAACCGGCGGCGAGCAGCGCGGGAGGCCGGTCCATGCCGAGCTGGATCACCAGGTCGACCCGCCCGGCGCGGCTCGGGTGGGTGCCGGTGCCCGGCGCGACGCGATCGACCGCGGCCCGTACCGCCGATGCCAGCGGGCGACCCAGGTCGGCGGCGGGGATGCCCGTGCCGATCAGGTCGACGGCGCGTACCGGGCCGGTGAGCTGGGGACTCACCTGGCCCACGCCGGACTGGGCCAGCGCCACCGTCAGGGGCCCGCCGAGCGCCCCGACACCGGTGAGCAGGACGCGGGCCGCCCGCCGCCGACGCAGGACCTGAGCCGGGGTGCCGGGCAGCCGGGTGGCGGTCAGGGCCAGCGCGCCGGCCTCCGCCGCGAGTCGGGCCCGGACCGGGCCGGTCAGGTCGCGGGGGACCAGGCTGTGCGCCGGCACCAACAGGCCGGCAGCTTGCAGCGCGTCGAGCAGGGTACGCGCGTCGTTGGCGCTGACCTGGGCGGTCGTCGCCTCGGCCAGCACGGTGCGCTCGCTGCGGGTGCCGTCGAGCAGGTCGAGCAGGTGGGCCGCGCGGGGGTTGGCCAACTCCAGCAGGACTGCCGGACCGGGGCCGACGCCGAGCTGGAGGGTGTGCCGGTCCCGCCAGAGCCGGTTGAGGCCGGGCAGCAGGGTGGGGCGGAGCAGTGCGGTGCGGCTCATGTCACGAATCGTGACCGCGTCTTCGCGCTCGGTCGATCGTTGTCCACAGGCGGTCAGGCCGCTGTCCAGCGCTATCCACAGGATCTGGCGGGTTTTCCACAGCCCGCGAGCCGTGTTGTCAGCCAACCGACAGGGCCGCCCCCGACGCCGGTGGCGTCGAGCGCCGATCGGCAACGGGGGTGGGGGGGGCCCCCGCCCCCCCCCCCCCCCACCACCCC
>NZ_JAGPXZ010000350.1:0-6208 GCF_018070305.1 Micromonospora sp. M51
GCGCACCCCGGCCCGTCGGCCCAGACCGACGAAGACCTGGACGGTGTTGCCGCCGCCGGAGCGCGGCCGACCCCCGCCCCGCCGGTCGCCGCCCCGGCCGCCGGACTCCGGACGACCCTCGCGCGGGCCGCGCACCGGAACCTGCGGGATCTCCTCCTCGTCGTCGGAACCCGGCGACGTCACCTCGTGGGCCAGCTTCACCGCGGCGAGGGCGACCTCCATCAGGTCGAACTCGTCGGTCAGCGTCTCCACGATCACCCGGTACGGGTCGAGGTCGTCCTCCAGCAGGCTCTCGCGCAGGGCCGCCTGGGTCAGCTCCAACCGTCGGGTCCGCATGTCCGCCACGGTGGGGATCTTGTCGATGGTGATCCGCTGGCCGGTGACCCGCTCGATGGTCTTGAGCATCCGGTGCTCGCGCGGCTCGGCGAGGGTGATCGCCACGCCCTCGCGGCCGGCCCGACCCACCCGACCGATCCGGTGCACGTACGACTCGGGGGCCGACGGCACGTCGTAGTTGACGACGTGGGTCAGCTGCTCGACGTCCAGCCCCCGGGCCGCCACGTCGGTGGCCACCAGCAGGTCGGCGGTGCCCGCCCGCAGCCGGCCCATGACCCGGTCGCGCTGCTCCTGGCTCATGCCACCGTGCAGCGCCTCGGAGCGGTAACCCCGGCCGTTCATCGTCTCGGTCAGCCGGTCGACCTCTTCGCGGCTGCGGCAGAACACGATCGCCGCGGTCGGGGACTCCACGTCCAACACCCGGCCCAGCGCGGCCGGCTTGTGCGCCCGGGTCACGATGTACGCGCTCTGCCGCACCCGGGGCGCCTCACCGGCGACCGGCTGCTCCCGGCCGATCTCGATCCGGACCGGCTCGCGCAGGTGCTGGCGGGCCATCCCGTCGATGCGCGACGGCATGGTGGCCGAGAAGAGCACCGTCTGACGTTGCGCCGGGGCGTGCTCCAGGATCGCCTCGATGTCCTCGGCGAAACCCATGTCGAGCATCTCGTCGGCCTCGTCGAGCACCACCGTGGCCAACCCACCGAGGCGCAGGGTGCCCCGGGCGATGTGGTCGAGGGCCCGCCCGGGGGTGGCCACCACCACGTCGACGCCGCTGTCCAGTGCCCGCAGCTGGCGCCCGATCGGCTGCCCACCGTAGATCGGCAGCACCCGCGCGCCGAGGTCCTTGCCGTAGCGGTGGAACGCCTCGGAGACCTGCACCGCCAGCTCCCGGGTCGGCACCAGCACCAGCGCCACCGGGTCACCGCCCTGGCGGTGTGCCGCCATGAGGTTCAGCAGCGGCAGCGCGAACGCCGCCGTCTTGCCGGTGCCGGTGGCCGCCTGACCCAGCAGGTCCCGACCTTCCAACAGCGGTGGGATAGCCTCCCGTTGGATGGGGGTCGGCTCCTCGTACCCGAGGGCGGCGAGCGCGCCCAGCAGTTCGGTGCGCAGCCCGAGCTCGGTGAAGGCGCTCACCTCGTCGGTGCCGTCGGGGGTGGCGTCAGTCGGTGCGTCGTGCTGTGCAGGTGCGGAACTCATGCGCCAAGCCTTTCATCACGCCGTCCGGGCCGTTGCGGCGACTGCCACAAGAACTGTCCCCGGGCCCGTGCTGTGCCCGTTCCCCGGTCCCGGCGGCGGCCTCGGTCAGCCGTCCGTGGTCAGGATGGCCAGCACCATCACCGCGGCGAGGGCCACGTCGAGCACCATGCAGAACTCGGTGTAGCCGCGCGGCACGACCCGGGCGCGGCGGTGGTGCGCCAGGTCCCAACCGGCGTGCGCCAACCAACCGAACGCCACCAACCAGGCGGCGGTCCGCCCGCCGACCACGACCGCGGCCAGTGTCACAGCGACCCAGCCGGCCAGACCGGCGAGTTGGGTGGCGAGCACCCCCGGCCCGCCCAGCGTGCCACGGACCGCCCCGATCAGCAGGTAGCCGCCGGGCAGCACCAGCATCGTCCACGGGCTGAGCACGGTCGGGTCGACCCACATGTCAACTGTCATCAGCAGCGCCAACCCGGTCGGCCAGCGGTGGGCGAGCGCCACCACGGCCGGGTGCCGGCGGACCGGCGCCGACGTCTCGTGTCGGTGCCGGACCGCCACCAGCACCATCGCCGGGATCATCAGCAGGTGACCGCCGAGGACCATGGCGTCGGCACCGATCAGGCCGGCCCGGAACGGCACGAGCAGCAGCAGGAACGGGACGTACATCGCGGCTGCCATCTCGCCGACCGCCAGCCAGCGGTGCGCCCGGTAGCGCATCACCACCGTCATCCCGACTGTCATGTTCGTGGCCATCACCAATGCGGCGACCTCCGGCCGGGCCAACGTGCCGCCGACGCCCAGAGCGGTGCCGGCCAGCTCCCACAACGGCGCGAGCAGCAGCATCCCGGCGACCATGGCCAGCGCCATCTCGCCCAGGTGCCACAGCAGTCGCCGCCGGCTGTGGGCCGCTGCCGCGCTGGTCGGCGTCGGGCCCGGAGGCGTCGGGTCGTCGGTGGGCAGCGGCGCTGGTGACGGTACGGCGGTGACGCTGTCCGCGTACATCCTGGTGTTTTCCATGCCTCGACCCTGCCGGTGTCACCGGGGTGGGCGGCAGACCCGTTCGTCACGGGAAAACCGTGCGGATTCCACGGTTCGACAGTGACGATTCGCCGGGGTGGAGCAGGCGCGCGGCGGTTCTAGGATCGGTGCGTGTCGAGCGTGGCGGTAACTCCCCGGGCGGACCGCCGGCTGCGCCGCGCCCGGCAGGCGACGCTGGTGTCGCTGGCCACCGGCGTCTGGGCGAGCGTCCTGCTACCGGCGGTCGGCCTGACCCGCGAGCCCGACCCGGGCCGGGTGGCGCTCGGCGCGGCCGGCATCCTCGCCTTCGTTGTCGCCCAGACCGTCGTGCTGTACACGGCGGTGACGCCGTGGCTCGACCGGCGCTGGCGGCGTCGGGCCGAGCTGAGCCTGGTCGGGGTGGCGGTACTGACCGTTCCGTTGGTGGGTCCGGTGGCGGCCGGCAGCTGGCCGACCTGGGCCTGGCTCGGTGCGGCGCTGATCGGCATGACGCCGCTGCTGGTGCGGTGGCGGGCCGCCCTGGCGGTGACGGCCGGTGTGCTGGCGGTGACGGTCGCGGTGGCCTGGTGCACGGGTGGTTCCGTCCCGCGCCACCTCGGCGTGACCGGTGGGATCGGCGTGGCCGTCGCCGCCGTCAACGGGTTCCAGGTCTGGTTCTGGGACCTGCTCGTGGAGGCCCGGCAGGGCCAGGCCGCGCAGGCTCGGCTGGCCGCGGCCGAGGAGCGGTTGCGCTTCGCCCGCGACGTGCACGACGTGCTGGGGCACCGGCTCACGGTGATCGCGTTGAAGGCCGAACTCGCCGCCCGGCTCGCCCCGGTCGACCCGCAACGGGCCGGGCGGGAGGCCGCCGAGGTGCAACGCTTGGCCGCCTCCGCGCTGAGCGAGGTGCGCGAGACGGTGCACGGCTACCGGGCCGTCGACCTCGACGAACAGCTCACCGCGGTGGTGGGGGTGCTGCGCTCCTGCGGGGTGCGGTGCACGGTGGTGCCGCCACCGACGGACCTGCCGCAACCGGCCGCCGTCGAGTTGGCGGCGGTGCTGCGCGAGGCGAGCACCAACGTGCTGCGGCACAGTCGGGCCGACTGGTGCCGGATCCGCATCGACTGGGAGGATGACGTGGCCAGGATGACAGTGGCCAACGACGGTGCCGACGACAGCGGCCCGGACGCGCACAGCCACGGCCTGCGGGGGCTGGCCGACCGACTCGCCGCCGCCGGGGGAGAGTTGCGGGTACGCCGGGAGGATGCGATCTTCACCCTCGAAGCCACAGTGCCGGCGCGGTCGTGATCCGCGTCCTGCTCGCCGACGACGAGGAGCTGATCCGGGTCGCCGTCGCCGCGCTGCTCGACCTGGAACCGGACGTCGAGGTGGTGGCACACGCCGCCGACGGCCCGGCAGCCGTCAGCGCGGCGCTGGCGCACCGCCCGGACGTGGCGGTGGTGGACCTGGAGATGCCGGGCCTGGACGGCATCGCGGTGGCCGCCGAGCTGACCCGGGTCCGGCCTGACTGCGCGGTGGTCGTGCTGACCGGGCACGGCCGGCCCGGGCACCTGCGCCAGGCGTTGACCGCTGGCGCCCGAGGGTTCCTGCCCAAGGGCGCGCCGGGTGGGGCGCTCGCCGACGTGATCCGCCGAGTGCACGCCGGAGGTCGCTACGTCGACCCGTCGTTGGCCGCCGACGCGCTGACCCTGCCCCCGTGCCCGCTGACCCCACGGGAACTGGAGACCCTGCGGTTGGCCGAGGTCGGCGCCCCGGTCGCGGTGATCGCCCGCCGGGTGCACCTGTCCACCGGCACCGTGCGCAACCACCTCTCCGCCGCCGTGCAGAAGCTCGGCGCTGCCGACCGGGCCGAAGCGGTCCGCACCGCCCGGGACAACGGCTGGCTCTGAGTATCGGCCGGCTGTCAAGATGGGCAAATGCCCAGGAAAGTCGCAGCGGGTCCGGTCGACCCGGTGCGTTCCAGTGCCGTCGAGCTCTTCTTCGACCTCGTCTTCATCTTCACCCTCGGCCGGCTGTCGGCGACCCTGGTCGAGGAGCCCAGCCTGCTCGCCGACGCGCAGGCCGTGATCTTCCTGCTCGCCTTCTGGTGGATCTGGTACAACACCAACCTGGCCACCGACAGCCTCGACTGCGAACGACCCACGGTGCAGATTCTGATCATCTGCGTGATGCTCGGCAGTCTGCTGATGTCCATCAACGTTCCGGACGCCTTCGGCGACCAGGCCTTCGTCTTCGTCAGCGCGTACCTCGGGATCCACCTCGGCCGTACCCTGGTCATGGCCCTCTACCTGCGCGGCACCCCGGCCTGGCGTCGGCCGGTCCGGGGAATCGTCTGGTATCTGCTGTCCGGGACGGTCTGGTTCGCCGGAGCCGCGGCCGACGGCGACGACGCCCGGGTCGTGCTGTGGGCGTGCGCGCTGGCGATCGACTACTCGGGGCCGGTCCTGGGGTGGCCGGTTCCGGGGCTCGGCCGGGCGCGGGCCACCGAGTGGCACCTCTCGGGCGAACACCTCAACGAGCGGTACCGGCAGTTCATCATCCTGGCCCTCGGCGAGACGATCCTGGCCACCGGCAACTTCTACCGGCTGTCGACGCGGGACCTGGCGGACACCACCGCGTTCCTGCTCACCTTCTGGACGGTGGTCTTCCTCTGGTGGACCTACTTCTACCGCACCACGAGCAGCCTCGCCGTGAAGATCGACACCGCCGTCGACCCGTACCGGCTCAACCTGCGGGCGAGCTACACCCATCTGGTGATGGTGGCGGGCATCCTGCTCACCGGCATCGGCGGCGAGTTGATGCTCAAGGAGCCCGGCGGGCAGCGCTCGGCCGGCAACGTCGTGGCGATCCTGATCGGGCCACTGACCTTCCTCGTCGGGCGGATGATCTTCGAGATCTGGGTGTTCGGCCGCCTGACGAGGCACTGCCTCGCGGCCGTGGTGGCGTGCCTGATCCTGAGCCCCGTGGCGGCGCGACTCCCGCCGCTGGCGGTCGGCCTGCTGGGCGCGGCCACCATCACCGTCGTCGCCATCTTCGACCTGACCCACCGGGCCCGGATCGCGGGTGAGGTCAACCCGGTGCCGGACGGGGACCGTTCCCGTCGTCACGCGGTGTGACGCGGCGGCCCGCTGCCCATCCGGGGAAGGCGGCCTGGGCACTGCGGCTAGCGTGGGCGCGTGCGTACGGTGGAACTGCTCTGCTCACCCGGTCTGGAGGTCGCGGTCCGGGCGGTCTGGGGCCGGCTGGCGGCCGCCGGGCTGCCCAGCCTGGACCGCAACGTCCACCCCACCAACCGGCCGCACCTCACCCTCGCCGCCGTCGACGAGTTCCCGCCGGGGGTCGAGCACCGCTTGGCCGAGATGTTCGACGCCACGCTGCCGGTGCCGGTGACCCTCGACCGGGTGGTCGTTCTCGACGGCAGCGCCCCACTGGTCTGGCTGGTCCAACCCAACCCGGCGCTGACCGCGCTGCACGCCGCCGTCTGGGATGTACTCGCCGAGGCTGAGGGGCAGCGTCCGTGGCACGCTCCCGGCGCGTGGGTGCCGCACCTGAGCCTGGCCCTGCGGTTCCGCAACGCGGACCTGCGGCTGGCCCGCGCCGTCGCCGGTGGACAGCGTCCGACGGGCGCCTTCGCCGCCGCCCGCAGCTACGACGG
>NZ_JAGPXZ010000351.1:0-6205 GCF_018070305.1 Micromonospora sp. M51
GACGGGTGACCTCGCGTCACCCGTCACCGCGCGCGTTCGGTCCTCACCGACTGTCTGCGGCGCCTTCGCGGTGCGGCGCGGCGACCAGGCGTACGGCATCGGCCACGGCCCGGAAGTCCTTCTTGAGAATCGCGCCGTGATTGCTGGCGACCTTCGCGCCGATCGTGATGTTCGGGTTGCGGGCGATCACCGCGTCGAGGCTGGCCCGGATCTTTTCCTGCTCGTCACCGCGACTGCCGAGGGACCTTCCCGAGGCGAGCACGTACCGCACCGGGACGGTGATGGCGTCCAGCACCGGGCCCAGCGCCCGCTCGCGGGAGAGTTCGCCCAGCTCGATGTTGCTGTTCGCCATCTGGTCGGCGTTCATCCGTGGGGTCAGGCCGGTCGGGCGCAGCAGGGGCATGAACAGGTTCATCCGGCGGAACAGCGTGCGGATCCGTTGCGCCGTGGCCTCGTCGAGCCAGTCGTGCGGGAACGCGCCGTCGACGAGGACCGCGCCCAGGGCGCGCTCCGGATTCCGGTGGGCCCAGTGCGCCCCGACGACCGCTCCGTAGGACCAGCCCACCAGTAGCACCCGGTCGACGTTCCGGGCCGAGAGCACGGCGTCGACGTCCCGGACGACTGCCTCGAAGGAGTAGTCCGCCGAACGCTTCGACTTCTTGCCGCGGGCCCGCTCGTCGTAGGTGATGTGGCGGAATCCGGTGCCGAGGTCGGCGATGACCCGCCGCCAGTAACCCTGGGTGGCGAACTGGCCGTTGAGGTAGACCACGGGGATGCCGGTGCCGCCGGTGTCGGTGACAGCAAGGGCCGTGTCGTCGACCGGCACCATGCCGGTCCACGTCGAACTGGTGTTAGGGATCGTCATGTCTGCACTCCTGGTCGCGTGGAAGGTCGGGTGGAAGGTCGGGTGCGACTCAGAGGCTGCGGGCGGTGATGTCGCCGTAAGAGGTGGTGGCGCGGATGTCGAGCGCGGTGGTGCCGTCGTTCTTGAGGCCGTTGCTGACGCGGCCGAAGCCGGTGCCGGCATCCAGGGCGGCCGAGACGCCGGTGGCGGCGACGACCGAGATGTCGCCGGACTGGGTACGGAGCACGACCGTGCCGTGCACGGCCTCGGCGATCCGGATGTCACCCCTCGCGGTGCTGATCTCGGCGGGGCCGTTGAGCCGGCCGACCTCGACGTCGCCGTCGATCGCGGTGAGGCGGACGCTCGCGGCTTCATCGATCTTGATCTGGCGGTACGCCCCTTCGAAGGCGACGTCCCCTAGACGCCCGACGCTACGGAGTTCGGCGCTGGCGGACGTGCCGTCGATGCGGGAGCCGGCGGGCATCTGAACGGTGACCTCCAGGGATCCGGACGGACCGAAGAGCGGGTTGCCCGGGTCCGCCGTCGTGATCCGCAGGACGCCGTCGGCATAGGCGACGGCGGTCTGCTCGGCGGCTCTGGCGTCGCGGCTCTTGGCGGGGTCAGCCGGACGGACCTCGACGGTGGTGTCGGCCCGGTGTGCGGCGATGAGCTGGATGCGTCCGGCGGGGATGTTCAGGATGGCGGAGATCGGGGCGGGGGTGTCGAACTTCTGCATGGCGCTCTCCCGTGCGTGGCCGTTGTTTCTGATATTTGAAACGCTACGTTGCTTTCCAAAATCCGGCAACGACTTCGTTGCGTAGGGCAGGCATTTTCGCAGCTAGACCGCACACAATCATTGCAATGGACGACGAGATAACGCAACGCCTGAACGCCGCGCCATTGCAATGAGAAGGGAGTGAACGCTACCGTGGGGGCAGCGAACGCCGTTGCCGGATCACCAAGGAGACAGCGATGCCCGGAGGCAGGCTCAGCCAGCAGGAACGCCAGCAAATCGCGTCCGGGCTGGCCGACAGCCTCCCCTACGCGGAGATCGCCCGGCGCCTCGACCGTCCCACCTCGACGATCACGCGTGAGGTGATGCGCAACGGTGGCCCCACCGCCTACCGCGCCGACCTGGCGCACCGGGCCACCGAACGTCGCGCGCACCGGCGCAGCCCGTCCTCGTCGCGGGGGGCCGAGTCGGCACCCCAACCGCACGGGCGGGACGCCCGGGCCGTCGCCGAATACGAGGAGACGTTCACCACGGTCCTCATGACCTCGGGTCTGAACCGGATGGCGGCCCGGGTGCTGACCTGTCTGTACACCACCGACTCGGGCAGCCTCACCGCGTCCGAGCTCGCCCGGCACCTCCAGGTGAGCCCAGCGTCCATCTCCAAGGCGATCGCCTTCCTGGAGAGCCAGAGCCTCGTCCGGCGGCACCGCGACGAACGCCGCCGCGACCTCTACGTCGTCGACGACGAGCTCTTCTACCAGGCGACGATCGCCAGCGCCCGGGCCAACGACCATCTCGTCGAGACCGCACGCCAGGGCGTCGCCGTCCTCGGTGCGCACACCCCCGCAGCAGCCAGGCTGGAGAACATCGCCCGCTTCCTCGACTTCATGAGCGAGAGCATCACCCGCGCCGCCGAACAGGCCCGCGAGGTCCTGCACACCAGACCGGCCACAGCCACGCCCCAGGATCAGAGCGGCCAGGCGGCGATCCGTTCGTAGCGCGGCGGGGTGCCGAGGTGGCTGCGCACGAGTAGCAGCTCGAGCACCGGCCATGGTGGACCTCGATATCCGTCCAGGCTGGCCCGGTCGGCCTCGACGTCCGCCGGGGGCATCCGGTCGCCGGGCCGGGCGACGGTCAGGTGCGGGCGGAACGGCTTCTCGTCGTGCGGTAGCCGGGCGTTCCGCAGCCGCGACCGGACCAACCCCGCCAGGTCGTGCAGCGCCTGCATGTCTCCCCGCAGGTCCACCCAGAGCACCGTGGACCGGCCCCGACCGAACCGGCCACCGCCACCGAGGCTCAACCGGGGTACGGCGTCGCGGCCGTCGCGGAACGACTCGGCGGCCAATCCGAGCGCGCTCTCCACCTCGACCAGCCGGTCGGACCCGACCTCGCCGAGGAACGCCAGGGTGAGGTGCAGATGGGCCGGATCGGCGAGCCGGACGTTGCTGCCGGCCGCAGCCGCCACGCCGACACGCAGCCGGGCAACCTGCGCGCCGAGGTGGTTGACCGCCTCGACGGACGGGTGGACCGCGACGAAGAGCCGCAACCGCCGCGTCTCTCAGTGGTGCCGTTGCCGGTGCCCGGCCCGGGCCGCCGGCAGGGTCAGCCCGGCGGCGTGCAGCACGCCCTCGACCCGGACCCGCTCGATCTCCTGGTCGACGCCCTCCAGCTCGGCGAGGTGTTCGGCGACGCCGAGGGCACGACAGGCGCGGCGAAGCCGGTCGTCGTACGCCTGCAGCAGCGCGCTGTGCCAGACCATCGACCGGCCCGCGCCACCGATCCGCTGACCGCCGAGCCGGCGCAGGTCGGCGGCGAGCTGCTCCAGCGGCCGGCGGTCATCGCTGTCGAACTCGCTGAGGTCGATGTCCCGGGTCAGCGCGTCGGCCTCGACGGCCCGGTCGAGGCGGGCGATGGTGCGTTTCTCCCGTCGGCGCTCACGCCACTCGGACCAGCCGCAGACCACCCGGTCGACGATCTCGTCGTAACAGAAGAGCAGGGCGAATGCCGCCGGCAAGGTGGCCACGGCGAGGAACGCCAGGGCCAGCATCAGCGCGCGTCCGACACCCACGTATCGACGCTAAGCCCCGACGTGCCACCCCGCCAGCGATTTGGCCGCATCCGCGCGATCCGCGCAACCGGACGCGGCCCGCCCAGCTCGGGCGCGCGGTAAACCTCAGCAGTCGGTGGAGGTGACGTAGAAGCGGGGCATCGGCAGCACCCGGAAGCGCAGCCGGGCACCGGAGTGGCGCAGCTGCCAGGTGAGGGCGACCAGCGCGGCGGCCAGCGAGATGAGCCCGCCCATCCAGATGCTGGCACCGGCACCGAAGTGCTCAGCGACCCAGCCGATCAGCGGCGCGCCGACCGGGTTGGTCCCCAGGAACACCAGCACCCACAGGGCCATCACCCGACCCCGGAAGGCCGCGTCCACACCCAACTGGACCCGCTGGTTGGCGGCCTGGGCGAAGAAGACCATGAAGAAGCCGGTCGGCACCAGCAGCGCCACGACCAGCCAGTACGTCCCGGCGAAGCCGACCAGGGTGCCGAAGCTGGCGCAGGCGACCGCCGCACCCAGCACCAGCCAGACCGACGGGCGGCTGCGCCGGCCGGTGCCGCTGAGCGCGCCACCGAGCGCGCCGACGGCCAGGGCGGTGCTGAACAGGCCGAAGGACGCGGCCCCGGTGTGGAATACCGTCTTGGCCAGCGCGGCCAGGGTGAGCTGGAAGTTGAACAGCGACATGCCGATCACCGACATGACCGCCATCGGCAGCAGCAGGTCGGGCCGGCGCCAGACGTACCGCAGCCCGTCGATCACCTTCGCGGACGCCCGCTCGTCGCGCGGCAGCAGGGCGTCGCGGTGCAGTTCGGCGGTCCGCATCCGGACCACGTTGACCAGCGGCGCGACCGAGCTGAGGGCGGTGAAGAGGAAGACCGGGCCCACGTCGAACGCGGCGATGGCCAGGCCGGCGACGGCCGGGCCGACGATCCGGGCCGAGTTGAACACGGCGGCGTTGAGTGACAGCGCGTTGGGCAGCAGGGGCGTGCCGACCAGTTCGGAGACGAACGCCTGGCGGACCGGGGTCTCCACGGCGTTGGCGGTGCCGAGCAGCGCGGCGAACGCGAAGACGTGCCAGAGCTGCACCAGGTCGGTGAGGACCAGCACTGACATGCCGAGGGCCAGCACGGTCCAGAAGGCGTTCGCGGCGAAGAGCAAGACCCGCTTGTCGTACCGGTCGGCGAGCCGGCCGGAGAAGAGCGTGAGCAGCAGCACCGGGGTGAACTGACACGCGGTGACCACGCCGAGCGCGGTCGCCGAGTTGTCGGACAGATCGAGGACGAGCCAGTCCTGGGCGATGAACATCATCCAGACGCCGATCAGCTTGATCAGCTGCCCGGATGCGAAGAGGCGGTAGTTGCGGACCTGTAGGGACTGGAACATCGTGCTCAGCTTCGCCTGCACTCTTGGTGCGCCTCCTCGGACGTACGCGTCATCGACAGGTGACGGCACGGACCCGGTGGCGCGGGTGCGGCTTAGGCGCGAGCGAGCTGCTGAAGAATCTCGGCGGCCCTCTGCAGGGTCTCCCGTTCGTCCTCGTCGAGTGCGGCCAGCCGGTGGGCCAACCACTCGTCGCGGGCCCGCTCGAACTGGTCGAGCACGGCCTGCGCCCCTTCGGTCGCCGCGAGAATGACCTGCCGTCCGTCGGTCGGATGGGGTGTCCGCTGCACGAGGCCGCGGTCCTCCAACTTCCCGACGATCTTGGTCATCGTCGGCGGCTGCACCCGCTCCACGTCGGCCAGCTCCCGGGGTGTCATCGTGCCCGCCAGCCGCAGGCTGGTGAGCGCGGAGACCTGGGTGACCGTGAGGTCGCCGACCGGCCGGGCCTGTCGGACCCGCCGGTTGAGTCGGGTGATCGCATCACGCAGCTGGGGAGCCAGCTGCGCCGGTGGCACGCGTTTCGCCGTCACCGTCCGCTCCGTCACAGTAGTTAGCTTAACTAATGAGCATGGCTAACGACATCCGTTATGACCAGGCTCACGAGGGGATTCAGATGGTACGGGCGGGGAATCCTGATCGACTCCCCGCCCGGACGCAGCTCGGCTCAGAGCACCAGGGACTCGATCGGCCCCCGCAGGAAGTACAGCACGAAGAGCGCGGCCACCCCGTACAGCAACGGGTGGATCTCCCGGGCCTTACCCCGCGCCAACTTGACCACGACGAAGGTGATCAGACCAGCGCCGATCCCGTTGGAGATCGAGTAGGTGAACGGCATCAGCACGATGGTGAGGAACGCCGGAATGGCGATCTCGTAGTCGGACCAGTCGATCGTCCGCACCGCGGTCATCATCAAGAAACCGACCACCACCAGGGCCGTCGACGCCGCCTCGAACGGCACGATCACGACCAGCGGCGCCAGGAACATCGCGAGCAGGAAGAGCGCGCCGGTGACCAGGTTGGCCACGCCGGTCCGCGCACCCTCCGCGACACCGGCGGCACTCTCGATGTACGACGTGTTGCTGGAGGTGCTGGCCGCACCGCCGGCCGCCGCGGCGATCGAGTCGACAAGCAGGATCTCCTTGGCCTTCGGCGGAGTGCCCTGCTCGTCGAGCAGACCACCCTCCTGGCCAACCGC
>NZ_JAGPXZ010000352.1:0-6204 GCF_018070305.1 Micromonospora sp. M51
CCCCCACCGACCGCCGCACCGGTGGTGCCGGCACCTCGCTGGGACAACCCCACGATCCAGGTACGGCAGATCGAACCGCTGCTCGCCGAGGAGGCCGCCCGAGTCGCCGCCGGGCCAACCGCACCGGGCGATTCGCACAAGGTGTCCGACACCGAGGCGACGCTGCCGGGTAGGGCCGCCCCGGCCGTCGACCATCCGGGGCCGGCCTACCCGCCGAGCGGACCACCTACCCAGCCTGTCAGCGCACCCCCGGTGACCCCGCATCCGATCTCCGCGCCACCCAGCCAGCCGCACCCGGTCTCCGGGCCGCCGGCCCACCCATACCCGGTCTCCGCACCCCCCGGCTACGACCAGCCCGTCTCCGCACCACCCGGACACACCTACCCGGTCTCCGCACCCCCCGGCTACGGCCAACCCGTCTCCGCACCACCCGGACACACCTACCCGGTCTCCGCACCCCCCGGCTACGGCCAACCCGTCTCCGCACCACCCGGACACACCTACCCGGTCTCCGCACCACCCGGTTACGGG
This sequence comes from Micromonospora sp. M51, assembly GCF_018070305.1. Lineage (NCBI taxonomy): Bacteria > Bacillati > Actinomycetota > Actinomycetes > Micromonosporales > Micromonosporaceae > Micromonospora > Micromonospora sp. M51. Next base: position 532 of record NZ_JAGPXZ010000352.1, read on the forward strand.
CAACCCGGGTTCGGGCAGCCTGTCTCCGGGCCGCCTTACGGGCCACCCGTCTCCGCGCCTCCGGTGAGCGCGCCACCCGTGCCGCCCTGGGGGTTGACCGCACCGCCCTGGAGCAGCAGCGCCCCACCGCAGCCTCTGCCGACTCCCGCTGCCGACCCCACCGACCCGCCCGCGACGCGCAATCAGCCCGCGACCGCCGCACAGGCCACGACCGCCGCACAGGGCATGACCGTCGGACAGGCCATGACCGCCGGACAGCCCGCGACCGCCGCACAGGGGACGGCGGCCGGACCGGGCACGGCGGCCGGACAGACCATGATGGACGCGGGTGGCACCGGTGCGGACGGTGACCCCGGGCTGGGCATCCTCGACGCCCCGGCAGCGTCGAGCCGGCAGACCGGGGGTGCGCTGTCCGACCAGACCGTGGTGTTCCCGTCGCCCGGCGGGCCGTCCAGTCCGGGCTGGCCCGAAGCCGCCCCGCCCGCCCCGCTGGCCGCGCAGACGAAGCCCACCGCCGCGCCGACGAACGTCACCGGAGCCTCCCCAGCAGACCCGAGCATCGCTCAGGCGAGACCCTTCACGCAGCCGGCCTGGTCACCGAGCGCCGGCCCGAGGCCGCCGGCCGCGCCGCCACCGGTGCAGCAGTACCACCATCAGCCGACCCAGGCGCCGTACCCGATTCAGGACCAGTACCAGGCGCCGTACCCGGGTCAGCAGTACCACCCGCCGGCGTACGCCGATGATGGTGGGTCGACGGGCCGCAACCGGGCGGCGCTGATCGGTGCGGTGGTGGCGGCCGGGGTGGCCGTCGTGGCGGTGGCGGGTCTGGGCGCGGTGGTGCTGACCCGTGACGACCCGCCGCCGGCCGCGACCCCGACGACGGCGGCGACGCAGGCGCCGACGGCGGCCGGGCCGGCACCGGGTGACCTGAAGCTACGGGACGATTCGACCACGATCACGTTGACCTGGACGGACCCGACCGGTGGTGCGGTGCCGTTCATGGTCGCCGCCGGTCGGGCCGGGCAGGCGTTGGGGGTGATCGCCACCGTGGACCCGGGCCGGACCAGCTACACGGTCAACGGGCTGAACTCTCGGGTGGATCACTGTTTCACCGTGTTGGCGGTCTACTCCACTGACAGCTTTGCGACTTCCGGGCAGGTCTGCACGGCGCGGGAGCGGCGACCCACGCCGACCGGGTCGCCCTCCGGCCGACCGTCGCCGCGCTGAATCGAGCAGGGAACCGCGCTGAGCCGAGCGGGAAACCGCGCCGAGTCGCGCCGGGAACCCGGCTGAGCTGGACGTCCACAACGCACACGCTCGGTATCCACAGGGGTGACAGTGCGGGTTCCCCCGCCACCACCAGCGCCATATGATGGCACCCGGCTCAGGGGAGGGGTCGCCGCGAGGCGCACGCCACCTGCCACGACTCACGGGAGGCAGCCGGCTGTGGCCAGCATCGACGACGCCGTACGGACCGAGGCCCCCCGCCCCCGGTCCCGGCTGCGCGGCGGGCTGGTGACCGTCGGCACGGTGGCCGCGCTGCTGGCTGCCATGGGGTTGACAGTCCTCGGGTTGGGCGCGGCGGACAACGCGGTGGCCAACTACGACGCGAGCTCCTGGTTGTGGAGTGCGGCGCGCAGCGAGCTGGCCCGGGTCAACGGGGTCACCGCCCGGGTGGACACCCGCACCGAGATCCCCGGTGCCCGGCAACATCCGATGCAGATCACCCAGACCGACCGGCTGCTGATCCTGCGTGACCTGCAGACGGGGCAGGTCAGCTCACTGGATCTGGCCACCCTCCAGCTCAGCGCGACCACCCGGACCACTCCTGGCCTGGGGGTGAGTGTGGCCCTGCACGAGGACGCGGCGTTCGTCGTCGATGCCGTGCAGGGCATCGTCCGGCAGCTCGACCCGCGATCGTTGACCCCGGTCGGTGAGCCGGTGCGCTATCCGCCGGGCATCGCCGGCGGCACCTTCGACGGTGCGGGTCGGCTCTGGATCGCGGTGCCCAGCGAGGGCACCGTCTCGGCGATCACCGCTGCTAAGCTGCCGTCCGCGCCGGCGTCGGCCGCGCCGGCGGGCACCGGGCTCAGCCCGCAGCGGGTCGAGTCGTACGACGTCGCCGACGCCAGCCACGAGCTGGTGGTCTCCACCCTGGACGACGGGGTGGCGGTGCTCGACCGGACGGCCGGCAAGCTGGTGCGGGTGCAGCACGGTGAGGTGCACCCGACGCCGCTGACGCTGTCCGGCCCGGCGGCGCTTCCCGCGCGTACCAGCGGTTCACGGGTGCCGGTCACGGTGACCGCCGACCGGCGGGTGCTGCTGGTGGGTGACGGTGGGCAGGAGAGCGCGTTCACAGTGCCGGGTGAGGGGGGTCGGCTCAGCCCGGCGGTGGCCTGGGCGGACCGGTTCTACTGCGCCGACGAGGCCACCGGCATGATCTACTCCTTCGACGCGGCGGGGCAGCTGGTCGAGACCATCCGGGGGCGGGCCAACGGGCCGCTGGAGCTGGAGGTCCGGGAGAATCACCTGTTCATCAACTCCCCCGACTCGGCGACCGCCCGGGTGGTGGACGACAAGCACCAGGTGCGCGAGGTCAACAAGTACGCCAACGATGTGCTCGGCGGCGACCCGCCGCCGGTCCCACCGCCGCCGCCCCCACCGAAGAAGCCGCGGGTGGGCAAGCCGAGTGCGCCGCGCAGCGTCACGGCCGCCGCCGGTAACGCCCAGGCGCGGGTGAGTTGGCGGCCGGCCGCCGCCAACGGCGCCGAGATCATCAAGTACGTGGTGGAGGGCGCCGGCCAACGCCTGCAGGTGGGCGCCAACCAGCGGGCGGTGGAGGTCAAGGGTCTGACCAACGGCGAGACGTACCGGTTCGCGGTGCACGCCGTCAACGCGAAGGGCGACGGCCCGGCGCGCAACAGCAACCCGGTGACGCCGACCGCCGCGGTCCCCGACCCGCCGGCGAGCGTCACCGCGCAGGAACGGCCCGACGGCACGGTGCTGGTGAAGTGGCCGGCGGCGAACGGGCAGGGCAACACCATCGCGAGGTACGCGGTGACGGCCAGTTCGGCGGGGGCGAACGCGCCGGCTGGCGAGTCGACCAGGACGGAGCTGGTGGTGCCCGCCGGTGAGCTGGAGTACGGCACCCAGTACGCGTTCACAGTGGTGGCGGTCAACAGCAAGGGCGCCGGGTCGGCGGCGTCCCCGGTCAGCAACACGGTGGTGCCCTTCGCCGCGCCCGGTCGGCCGCTCAACCTGCGCGCCGGCACTGTCGCCAACCAGCCGGGTGCGGTGACGGTGCAGTGGGCGCCGGCCGAAGCCAACGGTCGGCCGGTGACGAAGTACCTGGTGGACGTCGGTGGGCGGGTCAGTGAGGTGACCGACACCCGCACCACGGTGACCGGGCTGGGCAACGGCCAGAACGTCACAGTGAAGGTGAAGGCGGTCAACCAGGCCGGGCCGGGGCCGGAGGCCACCGCCACCGCCCGGACGGTGGCCGAGCCACGGGTCACGGTGACCGGCTCGTCGTCGACCGCCACCGGGGCGACTGTGACGTTCACAGTGGACGCGGGCGGTGGTCAGGCCACCTGCTCCCCTCGGACGTGTCCGGCGTGACGATCTTCAACCAGGCGACCCGGGACTTCGAGTTCCACCCGGGGCCGGTCTTCGCCAACATCGTCATCGCCGACGAGATCAACCGGGCGTCGCCGAAGACGCAGTCGGCGCTGCTGGAGGTGATGGAGGAACGGACTGTCACTGTGGACGGGGTCCGGCACCCGGTGCCGTCGCCGTTCCTGGTGGTGGCCACGCAGAACCCGGTGGAGATGGACGGCACCTATCGGCTGCCCGAGGCGCAACTGGACCGTTTCCTGGTGAAGCTCTCCGTGGGGTACCCGGACGAGGCGGTCGAGGTCGAGGTGCTGCGCGGGGCTACCGTGCGGTCCCCGGAGGCGCTCGCCCCGGTCACCGACACCGCCACCGTCGGCGAGATGGTGCGGATGGCCCGTCGGGTGCACATCGCCGAGCCGCTCTACGCGTACGCGGTCCGGCTGGCCGCCGCCACCCGCACCCACCCGCAGGTGCGCGTCGGGGTCAGCCCTCGGGGCGTGATCGCGTTGACCCGGGCGGCGTGCGCGTACGCGTTGATCGACGGGCGGGGCTGGATCATGCCGGAGGACCTCAAGGCGCTCGCCGAGGCGGTGTTCGCGCACCGGCTGTTGCTCACCCCGGACGCCCAGGTGCGCGGGATGACCGCCGCGGAGGTGCTGCGCCAGGCCGTGGCCTCGGTGCCGGTGCCGCTGCCGTCGGGGCAACCCGCTCCGGTGCAGGGCTGACCGGCAGCAGCGCGATGGGGATCACCGCCCGTGGGGTCGGGCTGCTCGTCGCCGCCGTGGTGCTGCTGGGGGCGGGTTTCCGGTTCGCGTACCCCGAGTTGACGTTGCTCGGCGCGGCGGCCGGAGCGGCCGTGGGCTACGCCGCGCTGGTCGCGGCGTGGCGGCCCCGGCTGGCGGTGACCCGCCGTGCGGACCCGGACCGGGTGGCCCGTGGCGAGCCGGCGAGCATGACGTTGACCGTGCGCAACACCGGCCGCCTGCGATCGGCGAACCTGCTGGCCGAGGACCGGTGCGGGGAGCGGACCGTGCCGGTGCCGGTGTTGCGGCTACGGCCCGGCCGGGACACCGAGGTCCGCTACGACGTGCCGACCGACCGTCGTGGGGTGGTGCCGGTCGGCCCGTTGCGGGTGACCCGGCGCGACCCGCTGGGGTTGGTGGCGCTGGCCCGCCCGTACGGTGCGACGGTGCCGGTCTGGGTGCACCCCCGGGTTCATCCGCTGGCGGCGGTGCCCACCGGCGCGGGGCGCAGCCTCGACGGTCGGGTGGACGGGGTCCCGCACGGGTCGATCACGTTCGACTCGTTGCGGGAGTACGTGGTCGGTGACGAGCTGCGCCGGGTGCACTGGCGTACCAGCGCCCGGGTGGGTGAGCTGATGGTGCGGGAGAACGTGGACACGAGTCTGCCGCGCCTGGTCGTCCTGCTGGACAACCGTGTGGCTGCGCATCCGGGGCGGGTCGGTGGGGTGGCGGAGTCGTTCGAGTCGGCGTGTGAGGCGGCGGCGTCGATCGTGACCGCCGCGCACCGCGCCGACCTGCCGGTGCTGTTGCTGCTGGCCGCCGGGGAGCCGGCGCAGGTCACGACGCCCGACGGCGAGGGCGACGGCGCGCTCGGGCCGCTGGACCGGCTGGCCGCCGCCGAGCTGTCCGGCGATGGTGCGGCGGTGCGCGCGGCCACCCCCCGGCTGCGGCCGGACCGGCTGGGCGACACGCTGATCTTCCTGACCGGGCCGGGTGGCGGGGAGGAGTGGGGGCACGGCGGGGCGCTGCGGGGGGCGTACCCGTCGGTGGTGGTCGGGGTGTTCGGCGCGGCCGAGCCGACGCCGCCGGGCACCGCCGGCCTGGTGGTCGTCGATGCGGCGGACGGCGCGCAGTTCGCCGCCGAGTGGGACGGGGTACGCCGGTGGTGACGGGTGCCGCGCGGGTGCTGCGGGCGGCGGTTCTGCCGCTGGCGCTGATCGGGCTGACCGCGCTCGCCGGGGTGGTGCTCGGTCGGGTGTACGCCGGTGGCCTGCTGACCTGGCTGGTCGTCGGCGCGGCGGCGGGTTCGGTGCTGGTC
>NZ_JAGPXZ010000353.1:0-6189 GCF_018070305.1 Micromonospora sp. M51
GTTGAAGGGACGGGCGGCCACCACCGCGATCCGCCCGTCGGCGCCGAGCGCGAGGGCCAGCGACTCCGCGGCCGCCTTGGCATGACCGTAGGCGCCCACCGGTCGGGGCAACGTCTGCTCGGTGATCGGGTTCAGTTCCGGCGGCACCGCGCCGTACTGGGCGGAGGATCCCGCCAGGACGAGACGCGCCGGCCGGCCCGACCGGGTGTCGACCCGGCGCAACTCCTGGCACAGGTTGTAGGTGGTGTGCACGGCATCGGCCACCACGTCCGCCCCGCTGGCCCCCCGCTGGGGGAGGGTCGCGGCCAGGTGGAAGACGACGTCGGGGCGTACCGCCTGGAGCCGGGCGCGGACCGCCGCCGGATCGTGCAGGTCCAGCTGGTGGTAGGTCTCGCCTGGACCAGGCTGCCGGGGCCGGCGACCCAGCCCGACCACCCGCTCACCGTTGGCGGCGACCAGGCGACGCAGGTGGGTGCCGACCCAACCGTGCGACCCGGTCACGAGCGTGGTGCTCACGACCCGAGCACCGACCGGTAGATCTCGGCGATCCGCTGCGCCACCAGGCGCTCGTCCAGCCAGCTGCTTCGCTCGCGCCCGTTTGCCCGTACGCCGTGGTGCAGCACCTCGCGGACCCGGTTGGCCAGCTCCGACACCAGGTGGTCGCGGGCCGCCCCGGTCAACGGACCGGCCGGGAACGGCACGACGGCTCCCGGTCGTACGTCGGCCAGCACCTCCCCGACGTCTCCGACATCGACGGTGACGACCGGCAGGCCCATCGCCGTGGCTTCCTTGACCACCGTGGGGGAGCCCTCACTGCCCGGCCGTGACGTGAACAGCATGACGTCGGCCGCGTCGTACTTGCGGACCAGGTCGGCCTCGGGCTGACCCGGCGCGGACAGGATCAGCTCCTGCACCGAGGGGTCCTGGCGCCGCAGCTCGGCCAGCGCGTCACGAAAGACGTCGTAACCCTTCACCGCGCGGCCGGGGTCGGCGCCGAAGAGCACCACCCGCGCGTCGGGGGTGATGCCGAGTGCCTGCCGGGCGGCGAACCGGTCACCGGGCTGGAACAGCTGGAAATCGACCCCGTTGGCCACCACGTGGCCGGCGGCGTCACCGGCCGTCTCGGCCAGTCGGCGGGACACGTAGATCCGGGCCCGGGTGCCACCCCAGCCCAGCTTCGTCATGAAACGTTGGCGGGGTGCGTTGACGTCACTGCCGTAGAGCGACAGCACGCGGGCCGGGTGACCGGCGAGCCGCGCCGCCGGTGCCGTCATCCCGTAGTGCACGTGGACGATGTCGTAAGCGCCGGACCGGGCCCGACGACGGATCCGGCTGGCGGCGGTGAAGTAGTCCAGTTTGCCGCGGGACTGGGCGACCACCTCGACATCGACGTGGTGGCCCAGCGCGCGCAGCGCGGACACCTGTCGCTGCACGAAAATGCCCCGGTAACTGCCCTGCTCCGGCCACAGGTTCGTGACCGCCAGGATCCGCAGGGTGCGCTGCTGGGCGAGGGGTGGGGACAACTGCTCGGACGTCTCGTTCACGCTGTTCTCTTTCTTCAGACGCTCTGTCGGGTCTCAGACGGCAGTGGTGACCGGGGTGGACGCGGAACCGCGGCGGTGGCTGCGGGCGAGGACGAGCAGCCGGCGAATGTCACCACTGAGCACGAGCCCGGCCACGACGAACCCGGCGAGGGTCACGCCGGCGGCGGTCCACGACCAGGTCTGCATGACGTCCAGGCGGGTCACCAGCGCGGCGACCACGACCAGGGCGATGCTCCGGACCAGGGTCATCGTCCAGGCGAGCCGGTGCAGCCACCAGACCGCGACGACCGGAATGGTCGCGGTGACGGCGGTGCCCACCAGGTAGCCGATGCCGACCCCGGTGGCACCCATCGACCTGGCCGCGCCCACCACCACGGCCAACCCGATCAGGCAGCCCACCACGGCGGAGATCACCGGCACCCGGGCCTGGGTCAGCGGGCCGCTGGCCAACGCGTTCACCGACGGCACCTGAAGGATGCCGAGGAAGGCGGCGCACAGCATGACGCGCAGCACGGTGGCGCCGGCGGCGTACTCCTGGCCGCCGAAGAGGCCCAGCACGAGGGGCGCGGCGAGCAGGCCCACCACGAAGACCGGGGCCATCGTCACCGCCAGGGCACGCGTGGACGCGTCCACCTGTCGGCGTACCGCTGTGGTGTCCCCGGCGCCCTGAGCCCCGGCCATGGCCGGGAAGAGCGCCAACGCGAGCGCCCGGGGCAGGAACCACAGCGGTGCGATCAGGGCGACGGCCGCGACCAGGTAGGCCACCTCGGACGGGTCCGCGAAGTGACCGCCGAGAAGCTGGGTCGTCTGGAGGACACCGGCGCTGGCCAGCGTGCCGATGCGGCCCAGGACGGCGAACGTGACGACCTCGCGTCGATCGAACCGGCCACCGGCCGGCACCCCCTCCCGCCGACGGTGCGCGCGCAGCTGGTGCCGGCACAGTGCGACGAAGACGCCGTAACCGAGGCAGAGCGGCAGGAGGTAGGCGGTCTCACCGGTGGCGATCACCACGACGGTGGTGACCACCGCCAGCGCGGACGTGGCCAGTTCGATGCGGGCGTACTGGGGGACGAGGCCGTGGCCGTACATGGCCGCCTTGTCCACGGTGTAGAGCGAGTAGGTGGCTGTCAACACCGCGAGCGTCAGGGTGTCCACCACGCCGAGGTGGTAGATCCCTTGCACCACCAGCGCCGTCGCGGCGCCGAGCACCAGGCAGGCCGTCAGGCCGAGCCGGGAGAGGAACCGGTGTACGGCCCAGGCCCCGGGCAGGTCGCCGGCGCCACGATGAAAGGCGACGAACTTGGACAGGCCGCTGGAGACGCCGCCGGGCAGCAGCAGGCTGGCCACCATGCTCGCGGCCAGCATGATGCCGACCAACCCGTAGGTGGCGCGGTCCGTGGCGTGACTGGTGAGTGAGCCGTGCACCAGACGGGTCGCGCCCACCGCCACCAGGGCGAGCATCGAGAGCGCGCCGCTGCGCACGATGGTGGAACCACCACGAACCGGAGGCTTCGGTGGGGGCACCGCGGCGACTCCGCGCGCGGCGGCGTCACCGGGTGCGCCGCCGAGCGGTGGGACCCCCGGATCCCGCAGGCGTGCGCCGCTGCCGTTGATGGGATGACCGTGCTGCACTGTCAGACCGCCGATGTCTCTATGGGTCGCGGCGCGACCGGGGATGAACGCTGGCTGCGGTCGGCCTGCACGGCAACGTCGGCGCCGAGGAGGTCAGCCGACAGGCGGGCGGACCCTTATGGTCGAGGGTCGTAGGATCGATCAGGCGCATCAGTTGGGCCTCGTCATGCTGCGTCGCAACTTCTGTCTGGGGATGCTAATGACCGAAGAGGTCCGCGCCGGTGCCGCGACGGGCACCGTTGTCCGAACGGACGACGGCTGGCCGGTGTCGCCATCGCGGGTGCCGACATCGGTCGACCGCACGATGTCACGGCTGCCCCGGGCTCGTGTGGTGGTGCTGTCGGTGGTGGTGCTGGTCCTCGTCGCCTGCGCAGCATACTTTGGCTGGGACCGCGGGGTGGGCCCGGTCGAGTCGGTCGCCGCCCCCACCGCACAGCCGTCGGCAACGCCGGGTCCTCCGGCGCTGCGGGACCTGATGCCGCCGAACGTCAGGATCGGAACCGCCGTCAGCGGGCAGATGTTGGCTTCGGACCCGCGGTACCGCGCGACGCTGTCGAGTCAGTTCAACGCCGTCACGTCCGAAAACGCGATGAAGTGGACGATCCTGGAACCGAAGCGCGGCGTGTACGACTGGTCGGCCAGTGACCAGTTTGTCGACTTCGCCAAGGCCAACGGGCAGGCCGTCTACGGTCACACCCTGCTCTGGCACAGCAACACTCCGGTGTGGGTGACCGAGAGCTGGTCGCCCGAGCAGCTGCGCGCCGTGCTCAAGCAGCACATCACCACAGTCGTCAGCCGCTACCGGGGCAAGATCTGGGCCTGGGACGTGGTCAACGAGGTGCTCGCCGAGGACGGGTCGTTACGAGACTCGTTGTGGCTGCGCAAGCTGGGCCCCCGCTACATCGCCGACGCGTTCCGCTGGGCCCACGAGGCGGACCCGGACGCCCGACTGTTCATCAACGACTACGGCACCGAGGGTCGCACCCGGAAGGCCGACGGCCTGCTGCGGCTGGTCAAGGAGCTGCGCGCGGGTGGCGCGCCGGTGCACGGGGTCGGCTTCCAGAGCCACATCCGGTTGGGGGCGCCGCCGAAGGACGCGACGGGAAACCTGCGCCGCTTCGCCGCGTTGGGCGTCTCGGTGGCCATCACCGAACTGGACGTACGGATTCCGTTGCCGGTCACCACCCAGAAACTGCTGGACCAGGCGCTGCTCTACCAACACATGCTCAAGGCCTGTCTCGCCGTCGCCACCTGCGAATCGGTGACGTTGTGGGGCTTCACGGACGTCAGCAGCTGGATCGGTTCGCACTATCCCGGGTACGGCGCCGCCTGCGTCTTCGACGAGGAGTTCGCGCCGAAGCCGGCGCACGGTGCGCTCGCCCAGGAGTTGAGTGCCCGGAAGTCGCGACCACCGAACTGATCCGGCTGAGGAAGGACCCGAACCGCCACTAGGCACGACGTGGCATGGACGCATAGGGTGCACGTCGCGATCTCCCGACGGGGGCGACATGGGAAAGGAAGGTCGTGTCCGCACACACGCAATTCCTCACGGCTGTCTCGTCGCAGCAAAGACCGAGCTTCGACCCCGACCTGGGTGTGATCACGCCTCCGTCCAACGGCATGGCCCGGTCGGTGTTCGCCCGTCCGGTCGCGCCTCGGGCCAACTGGCGTCGCCGCTACGTGGCCTGGCTGGTCCTGCTCGACGTCCTCGCGGCCCTGGCCGCCAGCCGGACGGTCGTCACCCTGCTGGCCGACGCCGACGCCGGTTTCTGGGACCAGCGGGTGCTCGGGAACGTCAGCTCCTTCAGCCTCGCGGCCTTCGTCGGCGTTCCGGTGGGCTGGCTGATTTTGCTCGTCGCGTCCGGGGCGTATGACCAGCGGGCGCTCGGGCTGGGCACCGAAGAACTCAAGCGGGTCGCCCGGGCCAGCCTCGCGATGGCCGCCGCTGTCTCGTTCCTGGCGCTCGGCTTCAAGAAGGACCTGTCCCGGGCCACTGTCGCTGCCATCATCGTCTGCCTGCTGCTCTACACGCTCGTCGTTCGGTTCGCCGCCCGGGTGGTGCTTCGGCGGATCCGGCGTACCGGGCGGGCGTCGCAGAAGGTGCTGCTGGTGGGCCGCCTCGTCGACGCGCTCGCGCTGCACGAGGTGGTGACCCGCAACTACGGGGCCGGGTTGCACCCGATCGCCATCCACCTGCCCCACCATCCCCGTCCGGGCGAGCGGGTGAACGCCCCGGTGCCGGTGTACGTGGGCTGGGACCTGGTGCCGCTGGTCCAACAACTCGGCGCGGACACCATCGCCGTCTGCGGGCCCGCCAGCCTGGAGTCGTACGAGCTTCGCAAGCTCGCCTGGCAGTTGGAGGGCACCGGCCTGAACCTGGTGGTGGTCCCCCAGGTCACCGACGTCACCGGTCCCCGCATCCACGTCCGGCCCATCGAGGGCCTTCCCCTGCTCAATGTGGACGAGCCGACCATCTCCGGTCTCTCGCTGTTGGCCAAGAGCGTGCTGGACCGGGTGACCGCGCTGGTCGGGCTGGTGCTGCTGAGCCCGGTGCTGTTCGCCATCGCGCTGGCCATCAAGATCAACGATCCCGGGCCGGTGATGTTCCGGCAGACCCGCATCGGCCACGAGGGACGCGCCTTCAAGGTCTGGAAGTTCCGGACCATGTACACCGACGCCGAGCAGCGGCTGGCGACCTTGAAGGATCGCAACGAGAGCGACGGCCTGCTCTTCAAGATGAAGGACGACCCCCGGGTCACCCCGATCGGCCGGCACCTGCGGGCGCTCTCCCTGGACGAACTGCCCCAGCTGATCAACGTGCTGCGCGGGCAGATGTCGCTGGTCGGGCCACGTCCACTGCCCACCGAGGACGACGACTACCGCGGTGACGTCCGCCGGCGGCTGCTGGTGCGGCCCGGCATCACCGGCCTCTGGCAGATCTCCGGCCGCTCCGACCTCACCTGGGACGACGCGGTCCGACTGGACCTGCACTACGTGGACAACTGGTCGCTGG
>NZ_JAGPXZ010000354.1:0-6145 GCF_018070305.1 Micromonospora sp. M51
GGTCGAGCCGAGGCGGAGTCCGGGCGGCGATCCGGCAAGGCGCGGTTTCGTCCGGATACCGGTGTCGTATCCGGACGAAACCGCAACGCCGCCGGTCGTCGTCCGGGCCCGCCGCAGGCCGGCCAGTCCTTATGAAACAGGCCCTAAGCCGTCGACGGTGCCGTGCGGTCAGCCGATGGCCATGTCGACGAAGCGGGACAGGTGCAGCTGGGCCGCGACGGTCACCGTGTCGGTGGGGCCATTCCGATGCTTGGCAACAATAAAATCCGCCTCCCCGGCCCGCGGCGACTCCTTGTCGTAGTAGTCGTCGCGGTGCAGCAGGATGACAACGTCGGCATCTTGCTCGATCGAGTTGTGGGTGGCGATGCCGTTGGCGATGAAGTTGTGCTTCCCGAGCACAGTCGCGTCGAACACTTCCTGCTCACCGAGCGACTCGATGGACACTATCGAGTCCCAGAAGATGTCGTTCGTCGCGTGCAGGTCGAGGTCGGCCGCGTCGAGGACGGTGGCGATCGCCGCCAGTCGGGAACGGCTGGGCGCGCGCTTCCAGAGGGCGCTGCCACAGAACTGGGTGCCGATGGCGGCGGCGAACTCACGGTGGGTCATCCCCTGCTCGACCAAGATCTCCTTCACCCTGGTCCACACCTCGCGCGGCACGGTGTCAACGTTGGTGTTGCTCTCCGTCGACTCCAGAGCAGCAAGCAGAGCGGCGCAGCCCTCCGAGCGCTCCCCATGGACGCCAATCTCGCGCAGGAACCTCAACTGGTCGTCCCGACCGGAGATGTCGAGCGTGTACTGAGGGCGGTGTCCCACGACTGGTACGACCCGCAGCCGGGCTGTAATGCCGTACCTGAGGAGCAGTCGAGAGATGTCTTCGAGCATTCGTCGGCTCGTGGACGCGAAATAGACGCGCCCTCCGCGGCCGGTGTTACTGACGGTCACCGAACCGTCCGTAGCCCAGAGGTGCCGCAGGAAGCTGGTGATCTGCTCCTTCGGCAGGCTGAAAACGCCAGCAGGGATGAATTTCTCGTGTGACCTCAGACCGAAGAGGCCCAGCTCGTCCAACCAAGCCGCGATCGGGTTGCGCCGACCGCGAGCCAGGCGGTACGGCGCCGGCAGGCGGAGGGTTGTGACCCTCGCGGCCGCGTAGTCGTCGCGGACGGCGGAAATCCCGAAGTGCTTCGCTGCTTCCGTCACGGCCTGCAGGTTCAGCTCATCACGACTTGCGTACCGGATGGGTTGGCGGCGCACGAACGAGCCGTCGCCCAACAGGTGAGCCAGCATGACCACCTCGGCATCGACCCACGGGCGGGTGACCATTGGAGGCGGTAGGTGTCGCGGCGTGGCGATGCGATCTCCGGGCGACAGCTCACCGAGCGGCACCCACCCGGTGAACGCGAGGAAGGGGTGGTTCGCTGTGGCATCGATCTGCTTGCCCGATGCGAGGGTCAGCCGGAACACCTCGCGGGTGCCGCTGGGGAAGACGTGGGTCATGGTGCGGGGCGTATAGCGAAGGCTCTCGTCCAACGCCCAGACCGGGATTTCTTTAGCGTTGCTTGACAACAACTCACCGAGCGTGATCTCGGTGTTGTCATCCGCTCGAACCACCCGGGTCTCCGCCGTGAGGCAGCCCGATTCCCGCAAGTCGGACAATTGGGGTCGCTTGTCGGTGCGCTGCTCGGGACCACGGTTCAGCTGACTGACCGCGATGACAGGGCACTCGACCTCCTTGGCCAGCAGCTTCAAGCCACGGGACAGGTCGGCGACCTCCTGCTGGCGACTCTCGGTGCGCTTCGGCGAGGTCATCAGCTGGAGATAGTCGACCACGATCATCTTGAGGTCGTGCCGCTGCTTGAGCCGCCGGGCCTTGGCCCGGATCTCCATCAGGTTCATGCTCGGCGTGTCGTCGACGAAGAGCGGCGCCTCGCTGATCTCGCCCATGCAGCGGGCCAGCTTGGTCCAGTCGTCGTCGGAGAGTTGGCCGCTGCGCAGCACGTGCAGCGGCACCCGCGCCTCGGCGGAGAGCAGCCGCATGACGATCTCGACCTTGCTCATTTCCAGCGAGAAGATGGCCGCAGCCTGGTTGGCGCGAATAGCTGCATTTCGGGCAAAGTCCATGCTGGCGGTGCTGTTGTGCGTAGGGATCATCGCCCGGCTGGCCAGGTACAGGTGCTCGTCGTTATCGACAGTCACGCACCGGACCGGAACGCTCGGGACCGGCCGGACGTCGACGATGAACCGCGAGGTCGTTCGAACATCGGAGGTGGTGCGGCGACGTTCGGCGTGCGCATCCTGCTTCCGCTTGAGCCGGAAGACGACATCCGGGGTGGAGAAGTTCAAGGTATATGCCGTTGACGACTCGGGGGTACGGCCGCGCACCGGCTTTGCGTTGACCGTGCAGCGGTAGCCGAGGCTGACGATCAGTTCGCGTACGTCATCAGCCAACTGCTTGGAGGTCGACGTGTACTGGAGGTTACCGGCGGGGGCCACGGTCCCATCGGTGTCCATCAGCCCGGCGAGCAACGCTCTGCGCTGAGCCTCGGAGGCCCGCAGGTATGTGACCGGGATGTGTTTGTTGGCAGCCACCCCGACCTGACGCAACAACCCGAGGAACGAGCCGTTCCGGTGACGGCAGTCAGCACACTTCCTGGTCGCCGGGTTCTCTCGCAACGCCCTGGTGGAAACGCCACAGTCCGCGCAGACACCGTTGCCCGGAGCAGCGGACGCGGGCCGTAGCAGGATGGTGTAGACCATTGGCCCGCTGGGCCGCACGACGAAGCCGTCCGCCTCGACGTGCGTGACCATCTCTGGATCTGCCGTGGTGAAGCGGCTGGCGTCGCTGTGCCCGTCACCGAGCCAGGCTCCCAACGTGTAGGGCGGGATCAGCAGTTCCCGATCCGGAAGTTGGATGGGAGCGCAGTTCCGTACGGCATGGTTGAGCCGCCGCGGGGTGGTGTCGGTACGCAGCGTGGCTGCGATTTGAGCGGTGGTGACGACGCCGTCGTGGTCGGCCCGGCTACCGGCCTTGACCTCCCGCTCGGCTCGTTGAAGAAGCGTGCTCAGAAGCGGACCGGCTGGGTAGCCCGGCGCAGTCCAGTTCTGTGGCTTGCCGCTGCGGACGATGGGACGGCTGATCCGGCCGACCGACCCCACCTCGCGGGCGACGGTGTGCAGGACATGCCGAAACTCCGGCCCAACCTGCTCAAGCGTGTCGAAGAGCGTGATCGGCTGGTTCCCCAGGAGGCTCAGCCGCTCGTGTGCCGCACGGACATTGGCCAGCGACGATTCGGGCCAGTACCGCCTCTGCCGCGCCGGTTCCTGCCGCCGGCTCGCCCGGGTGGTCGTCTTCCACAGATGCTCCGCGTCCGCCACGATCACGGTGCCGTCCGAGAACTCGACCTCGTAGCAGGGGCGGTCGTGCATCACGTCGAAAGCGTGCGTGACAGTGGTCGGGGAGCCGTCGGCAGCCAGTAGTTGGTCGCCCGCCTTGACCTCGCCCATCGTGGTCCAGCCGTCCGGGGTCGGCAGTGGGGTGTCGAGCGCGAGCGCCTTTCCCAGACCAGGTCGACCCGCCACGATAATCAACTGCCCAGCGTGCAGACCGTTGAGCAGCCGGTCCAGGTCGCTGAAGCCGGTGGGCACACCGGTCATCACACCGCCCTGCGCGCCCACCGCCTCGATCTCGTCAAGCGTCGGCTGCAACATGTCGGCCAGGACCGCGAAGTCCTCACTGACCCGGCGTTCGGTGACGTCGTAGACGGCCTGCTGAGCGAGGTCGACGACGTCGTCCACGTCGCGGCTGCCGCCGCTGGCGGTGCCGTAGCCCAGTTGCACGATCTTGGTGCCGGCCTCGACCAGTCGACGCAGCACCGCCCGCTCACTGACGATGCGGGCGTAGTACGCGGCGTTCGCGGCGGTGGGCACGCTGGCGATGAGCGTGTGCAGGTACGGCGCGCCGCCGATGCGTACGAGATCCCCCGAGTCGGCCAGCGCCGCCGCGACCGTGATCGAGTCGGCCGGCTCACCGCGCCCGTAGATCTCGAGGATGATGTCGAAGATGGTGGCGTGCACCGGCCGGTAGAAGTCGTTGGTCTTGAGGATCTCGACGACGTCGGCGATGGCGTCCTTGGAGAGCAGCATGCCGCCGAGGACGCACTGCTCGGCGGCGACGTCCTGGGGCGGGGTCTTGTCGAACTGGCCATCCCGCTGCGAAGGTGGCTGGCCTCCGCCGGAGCGTGGCTCTGCCCGCATGTCGTCGGTGACCGACACGGGTCCCCCCTCCACTGCGCCGGATCCAACCCCAGCTCTACCGCTGGGGTACGACACTTCTCGTCCGACCGGGCCGGTCGATCGGGGGCCATCGCCGGCGGTCGAGGGCCAACCATACGGACCCCGAGGTCAGAGACTCCACTACGCCCGTGGACGAGCCGCGGGACACCCTGTGGATCCCGGTGGACAGCATGTGCGCAGCGTGTGCACAGCCTGTGGAAAACCATTGGGGAATTCTCGGCCATAGCTCGCTGACCTGCGGGGACATGCTCCCCAGCCTGTGGAGGAGAATATTTCGGTCGGGCCTGTGACACGATCGTCCCGTACTATCTCCAGCGAACGGCTACACCTGGACAGCGGATTCCGCTTTCGGTTCAGAAGGGTCACACTCCGGCCGTGAATTACCGGGACTGGGGACGCGGCGATGGCAGCCCGCGCGAGCGCCAGCCAACCGCCTCGTGGCGTGAGCCCGCGGCGTCTGTTCCGGTTGATCCGTACGACGAGGACGGGCGCTACCGCACCTCCAGCCGGCGCCGTGCGTTGGACCGCGGCCAGGACGAGCCTGTCGACGCCTACCTGCCCCGGTGGGCGCTGGAGTCGGGGGTCCGGCACGCGGACGGCGGCGGTCGTCACGCGGCACCGGACGAGGACGATGACGAGCTCGACCCGCCGCCCTCCGGTGCGGGCCGGCGGTCCGCCGAGTCGGCGACTTCGCAGTGGCGGGGCGGCGACACGCGTCGGCGGGAGCAGCCGGCGATCGGCCCCGCGCCAGACTCGGACCACACCCGGGAGTGGACGCTCGACCGACCGCAGGATCAGGGGTACGCCGGCCGTCGACGGGCCGACGCCGGTGGGGACGAGCCGGTCTCCGGTGCGGTCTCGGACCGTCGTCCCCGCCGCGCGCCCGCCGGCCGTCCGCAGGTGATCTGGTCGGGCGGGGATGTCGAGTCCGCCCCGACCGAGCAGGTGCCGGACGAGGCGCCGAGCCGACCCAGCCGGCGTAGCCGTCGTGCGGCGGAGGAGTCCTGGACCCGTCCGGCGGCCGACCCGTGGGTGCGCGGATCGGACCGGGTGGCGGAGCCTGAACCGTCGTACCCCCCGGCGGTGGACCCGTGGGACGCCTCGGGCGTGCACGCGTGGCCGCCTGCGGCGGGAGCGGACGGCGGGGACCTGAGCGGGCAGTGGTCGGCGGTGGAGAGCGTCGGTGGTTGGGAGCGGTCGGACCGCACCGGCCAGTGGGAGCGGTCCGCGATCGAGGATGACCAGTGGGACCGTACGCTGCCGCCGCGCTCGGATCGTTCGGTGGCGGCCGAGGGTTGGCCGAGCCGTGAGGACGGTTTCTGGTCTGGCACCCGGCTGGCCGACGACGACCCGCGGTGGATGGATCCTCCGACGTCTGCGCCACGGTCTCCGGTGGTGGGTTACACCGCTCCTCGGCCGCGCAGCTCGCCTGCACCACGGGCCGGTGTGCCGGGCGCGGGTGCGCCCCGGCGTCGGGCGGACCGGCCGGCGGTGGGCTCGGCGTCGGTGCGCCAGCGCGTCGAGTCGGCGGCCACTGGTGCCTGGGCGCGGCGTCTGGAGGACGACCTGCTGGACCCGGACCCGGGCGGGTCGGTCCGGCCCCTGTTGTACACGGCGGCCTGTTACCTGGTGCCGGCGATGCTGATCTTCGTCTGGTTGTTGACGTTGGACAGCCAGGCACCGGCGGGTTGTGTGACCGACATCAGCGGGGGTGGGTGTGACTCGGCGCGGTCCCGCGCGTTGGAGTCACTGCTCGCCGGTTCGCCGCGCTTCGGGTTGGCGCTGGTGAGCAGTCTGGTGGTGGCGGCGCTGCTGCGTCGGGTCGGTACGACGTGGCGGTCGGCGACCATCGCGG
>NZ_JAGPXZ010000355.1:0-6140 GCF_018070305.1 Micromonospora sp. M51
GCGAAGATCGCCGTGCCGGAGTGGGAGAGCGCCCACGACCTGGCACGCGGCATCAACGCCGTCGAGGCGCGGATCCGGGCCGCGGTGCCGATCGCCCGGGTGATCTATCTGGAGCCGGACGTCTACAGCGTCGCTGCCGCCAAGGCCGGGACCGGTGCCGCCGCCGACACCGCCGTGCCGCAGCCACAGGCCGCGTCGGGCGAGGCGGACGGGCGGCCCGGGGGATCCGGGCGCGCTGGTCGCGTTGCTGCTGCACCACGTGCGGCTGGTGGCGGGGGAGGGGATCTGGATGCCCGCCGGCAACCTGCACGCCTACCTGAGCGGCTGCGGAGTGGAGATCATGGCGGCCAGCGACAACGTGTTGCGCGGCGGCCTGACGCCGAAGCGGGTGGACGTCGACGAGCTGTTGCGGGTGTTGCGTTTCGAGGTGCTCGACGATCCGGTGCGGGCCCCGGAGACGGTCGGTCCGGGCGTGGACTGGTGGCCGGTCCCGGTGGACGATTTCGCGCTGCACCGGGTGCGGGTCGACGCGGCGGTGCCCTCGGTGTCGCTGCCGCTGCCCGGCCCCCGGGTGGTGCTCTGTGCTGGCGGCTCGATCACCGTGGACGACGGGGCCGGCGCGTTGACGCTGGTCTCCGGTGAGGCCGCGATCGGTACGGCGTCCGATGCGCCGTTGCGGATCGACGGGGCCGGTATGGCGTACGTGGCGACGTCCGGGCTGCGCTGACGCGCTTGCCGGCGACGACACAAGTCCGACTTTCCCGGAATAGCTTGACGTCATCCTGACTGAGTGTGACTCTATGGGTACGCAGCGTTATCGCGACGACGGTCCGAGAACGTGCGGGGGAAACCAAACCGGGGGGATGCACGGGGCGGGCGGGAGATGGCGGGAAGGTCCGTCCATCACCGACCGCCCCGTGCGCTGTCCGCGGACCGTGCCTGAGGCCCGTCGCCGACGCGCGTAAGGTGGAGGGTCGGCGCAGACATCGTTCGACAGGAGCTTTCATGACCAGCACCCTCCCGGCGTCCGCCAGCGGCACGCCGTCCGAGGCCCGGCCGAGCACGCTCGCGGACGGCGACTTCAAGGTGGCGGATCTGTCGCTCGCCGAGTTCGGGCGTAAAGAGATCCAACTCGCCGAGCACGAGATGCCCGGCCTGATGGCGATCCGTCGGGAATTCGCCGACGCGCAGCCGCTCGCCGGCGCGCGGATCACCGGCTCGCTGCACATGACCATCCAGACCGCCGTGCTGATCGAGACGCTGGTCGCGCTCGGCGCGCAGGTGCGCTGGGCGTCCTGCAACATCTTCTCCACCCAGGACCACGCCGCCGCGGCGATCGTCGTCGGCCCGAACGGCACCCCCGAGGCGCCCGCCGGGGTCCCGGTGTACGCCTGGAAGGGCGAGACCCTGCCGGAATACTGGTGGTGCACCGAGCAGGTGCTCGACTGGCCGGACGGGCAGGGTCCCAACATGATCCTCGACGACGGCGGCGACGCCACCCTGCTGGTGCACAAGGGCGCCGAGTTCGAGCGGGCCGGGGCGGTCCCGCCGGTCGAGTCCGCCGACTCCGAGGAGTACGCGGTCATCCTCGAACTGCTGCACCGCTCGCTCGGCGAGGACAACCAGCGCTGGACCCGGATCTCCACCGGCATCAAGGGCGTGACCGAGGAGACCACCACCGGCGTGCACCGGCTCTACGAGATGCACCGGGCGGGCACCCTGCTCTTCCCGGCCATCAACGTCAACGACTCGGTGACCAAGAGCAAGTTCGACAACAAGTACGGCTGCCGGCACTCGCTCATCGACGGCATCAACCGGGCCACCGACGTGCTGATCGGCGGCAAGATGGCGGTCGTCATGGGCTACGGCGACGTGGGCAAGGGCTGCGCCGAGTCGCTGCGCGGCCAGGGCGCCCGGGTCGTGGTGACCGAGGTGGACCCGATCTGCGCGTTGCAGGCGGCGATGGACGGCTACCAGGTCGCCACGCTGGACGACGTGGTCGAGCAGGCCGACATCTTCATCACCGCCACCGGCTGCTTCGACGTCATCACCAACGAGCACATGGCCCGGATGAAGCACCAGGCCATCGTCGGCAACATCGGCCACTTCGACAACGAGATCGACATGGCCGGGCTGGCCAAGCGTTCCGACGTCGAGCGGATCAACATCAAGCCGCAGGTCGACCTGTGGCGCTTCGCCGACGGGCACGCCATCATCGTGCTCTCCGAGGGTCGCCTGCTGAACCTGGGCAACGCGACCGGGCACCCGAGCTTCGTCATGTCGAACTCGTTCGCCAACCAGACGATCGCCCAGATCGAGCTCTTCACCAAGACCGAGGAGTACCCGATCGGCGTCTACGTGCTGCCCAAGCACCTGGACGAGAAGGTGGCCCGGCTGCACCTCGGCGCGCTCGGCGCCAAGCTGAGCACGCTGACCAAGGAGCAGGCCGACTACCTCGGCGTCTCCCAGGAGGGTCCGTTCAAGCCGGACCACTACCGCTACTGATCGACACGTTCGGACCGGGTCGGCTGTTCGCAGCCGGCCCGGTTCGGCGTCTCCGCCGCCGGTCTCGGCGGGTCAGCGTCTCTGCCGTCGGCTCTCGGCGGGTCAGCCTTTCCGTCGCCGGCTTCGGCGGTCAGCCTGAACGGGGGCCGCGCCGGGTGGGCCGGAACCACGTCCAGACGCACCAGACCAGCCAGCCGACCGACACGATGGTGGCCAGCGCGCGTAGGCGTAGCGCGCTGAGCAGCAGCACCACGGCCAGCACCGCCAACCACGGCAGGAATCCCCTCACGGCGGGGATCCTTCCACAGCCGGGGGTGGGTACGCGTCGGCGAGGAGCGCCGGGGGTGTGGGCTGTTCGGTTGGCCCGTCGTCCGGATGGCGACAGTCGGGTCGGCCCGGCCTGCGGTGGCGCCGGGCGGCGCTCCCGAGGGATCATGGTGGCAGCCTGACCACGGCCATCCGTGCGCCGGGCACCGCAGCACGTGGCGCCGCCGCCGCGGACCGCGGTCACCCGATTTGCCGGCGGCGCGAAGCGCGTACCGGCAGACGCCGGTCCCACCGAACTGAATGAGGATGCAATATTAATCCCATGAGAGCCCGCGTACTGGTGGTCGACGATGACCCCGCGCTCGCCGAGATGCTCGGAATTGTGCTGCGTAGTGAGGGTTTCCTACCCTCGTTCGTGGCCGACGGCGAGCGGGCGTTGGCCGCTTTTCGCGACAGTCGTCCCGATATCGTGCTGCTTGACCTGATGCTTCCCGGCATGAGCGGTATAGACGTCGCCCGGTCGATCCGCGCGGAGTCCGGCGTGCCCATCGTCATGCTGACCGCCAAGAGCGACACCGTGGACGTCGTACTCGGCCTGGAGTCCGGTGCCGACGACTACGTGGTCAAGCCGTTCAAGCCCAAGGAGTTGGTGGCCCGGATGCGGGCCCGTCTGCGCCGAGGCGAGGACGTGGCCCCCGAGATGCTCACCATCGGGCCGCCCGACAACCAGATCACCATCGACGTGCCGGCGCACACCGTGAGCCGCAACGACGAGGAGGTGAAGCTGACTCCGCTGGAGTTCGACCTGCTTGTCGCACTCGCCCGCAAGCCTCGTCAGGTCTTCACCCGTGAGGTGCTGCTCGAGCAGGTCTGGGGCTACCGGCACGCGGCCGACACCCGTCTGGTCAACGTGCACGTCCAGCGGCTGCGGGCCAAGATCGAGCCGGACCCGGAGCGGCCGGAAATCATCCTCACCGTGCGGGGCGTGGGCTACAAGGCGGGGACCGGATAGCCTGGTCGCACTGTGTCAACCTCGCCGCCGCCACCCTCCCCGAGTACGGCGCCCCGCCGGCCCAGCGCCGCCGGGGAGCTCTGGCGTGCGGTGAGTGTCCGGGTCGCGGGCGTGCTGGGTCGGGCGCACCAGACCTGGCGCCGCTCGCTCCAGGTCCGGGTGGTGACCATCACGCTCGTCGCGTCCAGCCTGCTGGTCGGCGGCTTCGCGTTCCTCATCGCTGACAAGATCACCACCATCCTGCTCGACAGCGCGCGCAGCGACGTGCGGCAGCGGGTGACCAGTGGTGCCAGCTACGCGGCCAAGCAGGTCTCCTTCTATGGGCAGCCGCAGGAGGCGCAGCTTCAGGAGACCATCGACGGCACCGTCAACTACCTGGCCGGCGGCGACCCCCAGCAGACCAGCGGGGTGGTGGTGGCGATCACCGCCGACGACTACCCCAACGACATCCAGACCCGCACCTCCCCGTCGGCGAACGTCCAGCCGCTGATCAGCCCCGAGCTGCGCGCCGCGATCGCCGACGGCAAGGTGGCCAGCCAGATCCGCACCGGGCGACTCACCGACGAGACCACCAAATACCTGGTCTACGGCTCACCGGTGCCGACCCGCTTCGGCCAGATCGAGCTCTACTATCTGGTCCCGCTGGGCCGGCAGGACGTCACCGCCGCCGACGCCCGAGCCACAGTGGTGGCCACCGGCGTCGCCCTGGTGATCCTGCTCGGCCTGCTCGCGGCGCTGGTCACCCGGCTGGTGGTCAACCCGGTCCGGGTCGCCGCCCGCACCGCCCAGCGGCTCTCCGCGGGCCTGCTCGACCAGCGGATGGTGGTCAACGGCGAGGACGACCTCGCCCTGCTCGCCGCGTCGTTCAACCAGATGGCCACCAACCTGCAACGGCAGATCCTGCGCCTGGAAGAGATGTCCCGGTTGCAGCGCCGCTTCACCTCCGACGTCTCCCACGAGCTGCGGACCCCGCTGACCACGGTCCGGATGGCCGCTGACCTGATCTTCGCCGAGCGCGACGAGTTCGACCCGGCGGTCGCCCGCAGCGCCGAACTGCTCCAGGCCGAGCTGGACCGATTCGAGGAACTGCTCACCGACCTCTTGGAGATCAGTCGGTTCGACGCGGGCTTCGCCATGCTGGATTCCGAGCCGACCGACCTGGTGCCGGTGGTGCACCGGGTGGTCGACCGGCTGGCCGGGCTGGCCGAGCGGGTGGGCGTACCGATCGAACTCGACCTGCCGGGCACGCCGGTGATCGCCGAGGTTGACCCGCGCCGGGTCGAGCGGGTGCTGCGCAACCTGGTCGGTAACGCTGTCGAGCACGGTGAGGCCCGGCCGGTGCTGATCACCCTCGGCATCGACGAGACCGCCGTGGCGATCACCGTCCGGGACCACGGTGTGGGGCTGAAGGTGGGCGAGGAGAAGTTGGTGTTCAACCGGTTCTGGCGGGCGGACCCGTCCCGGGCCCGGCAGACCGGGGGCACCGGCCTCGGCCTGTCGATCAGCCTGGAGGACGCTCGGCTGCACGGCGGCTGGCTGGAGGCGTGGGGCGCTCCCGGGCAGGGCGCGCAGTTCCGGCTCACCCTGCCGGCCCGTGCCGGCGACCGGCTGACCACCTCGCCGCTGCGGCTGGTGCCGGCCGACGCGACGCTGCCGTTCGGCGGCCCCCGCGACGGCAACCCTCGCGATGGTGGCTCCCGTGACGGCGGCCAACTTGCCATCGGTCCCGGCACCGGCGGGGCACTGGCGATCGGTCCGGCTCCGGCCGGCGACGGGCAGCGGACGGAGGTGCACTCGTGAGACGGCCGACCCTGCTCGGGACCTTCGGCGTGATGGTGCTGCTGGGCGCCGGCTGCGGCATTCCGGCGGCCTCCGACGTGCGGGTGGACGGCAAGGGCGGTGCCGCGACCGAGGCCGGTGTGATCAGCCGGGGCAGTGAGCCACCGACGCGGACCGCCAGCGGCACCCTCCAAGAGGTGTTCGTCCGCAACTTCCTGTCCGCCGCCGCAGGCGAGCCGGATCGGGCGTACGAGCGGGTCAAGGCGTTCGTCGCCCCGGAGGACAAGATCCGCCTACAGGACAAGAAGGGCAGCGAGGTCGCGCTGAACGTGGTGCGGCTGCGCGAGGCGGTCTACACCCCCAACAGGGACTTGACCACGACCGTGAAGATCACGGTGCAGCAGATCGGTGTGCTGCGGGCCAACGGCACCCTGGCTCCGCCGGTGGCGACCGAGACGGAGTACGAGTTCGGCCTGCGCAGCGCGTCGTTCGACGGCGGCGTCGACGATGACCGCGCCGGCCTGTACATCATCAACCCGCCCAACGTGCTGCTGCTCAGCGACACCGCGCTCCGACA
>NZ_JAGPXZ010000356.1:0-6114 GCF_018070305.1 Micromonospora sp. M51
CCAACCCCGGCAAGGGGGTGACCCTCGACCTGGGTGGCGCCACGGCGCCGAAGAAGACCGGTTCGTGGACCGACTTCCTCACCGGCATCGTGCCCACCAACCCGGTCGGCGCGTTCGTCGAGGGCAACGTCCTGCAGATCGTCTTCCTGGCCGTCGTCATCGGTGCCGCGGCCCTGCTGGTCGGCGAGGCCGCCGAACCGTTCGTGGCGCTGAACCGCTCCCTGCTGGAGATCGTCCAGAAGGCGCTCTGGTGGGTCATCCGGCTCGCCCCGATCGGCACCCTCGGGCTGATCGGCAACGCCGTCGCCTCGTACGGCTGGGACCTGCTGGCGCCCCTCGCGAAGTTCACCACCGCCGTCTACGTCGGCTGCGCCATCGTGCTGTTCGTGGTCTACCCGCTGGTCCTGATCCTTGCCGGCCGGCTCAACCCGCTGCGCTTCTTCGCCGGTGCCTGGCCGGCGATCGAGCTGGCCTTCGTGTCCCGCTCCTCGGTCGGCACCATGCCGGTCACCCAGCGCTCCGTCGAGCGGCTCGGTGTGCCCCGCGAGTACGCCTCGTTCGCGGTGCCCTTCGGCGCCACCACGAAGATGGACGGCTGCGCCGCCATCTACCCGGCCCTCGCCGCGATCTTCGTGGCCCAGGTGTTCGGCGTGCAGCTCGGCATCGGCGACTACCTGCTGATCGCCTTCGTCTCGGTGGTCGGCTCGGCGGCCACCGCCGGTCTGACCGGCGCGATCGTGATGCTCACCCTCACCCTCAGCACGCTGGGCCTGCCGCTGGCCGGCGCCGGCCTGTTGCTGGCCATCGACCCGATCCTGGACATGATCCGCACCGCCACCAACGTCGCGGGGCAGGCACTGGTGCCGACGGTGGTCGCCGCCCGCGAGGGCACCCTCGACCGCACCGCGTACGAGTCCGCCGGCCGGCGTGACCTGACCGAGCCGGAGCCGGCAGCCGACACCCGACCCGAGCTCAGCCCCGTTCCTGCCTGATCGGTTCACCCAGACGACGACGGGCCCCTCTCCCCGGGGGCCCGTCGTCGTGTCGGAGAGGATGACCCCATGAGTTCCCTGTTCACTCCCCTGGCCCTGCGCGCTGTCACACTGCCCAACCGGATCGCCATGGCACCCATGTGCCAGTACTCCGCCGGCCCCGACGGTCTGCCCACCGACTGGCACCTGATCCACCTCGGCAGTCGTGCTGTCGGCGGCGCCGGCCTGGTCCTGACCGAGGCGACCGCCGTGCTTCCCGAGGGCCGGATCAGCCCGCAGGACACCGGCCTCTGGTCAGGTGCGCACGTCGACGCCTGGCGGCCGGTGACCGCGTTCGTCGCCGCCCACGGCGCGGTGCCGGCCGTACAGCTCGCCCACGCCGGCTTCAAGGCCTCCACCTACCGGCCGTGGGCGCCGGAGCGCGGCGGCGTGCCGGACGCCGAGGGCGGCTGGACGCCCGTCGCCCCCGGCTCGGAGCCGTTCACCGCCGGTTACCGGACGCCGACCAGCCTGGACGAGGCCGGCATCGCCGGTGTGGTCGAGGCGTTCGCGGCCGGAGCCGAACGCGCAGTGGACGCCGGCTTCGCCGCCGTGGAGATCCACGCCGCGCACGGCTACCTGCTCAACGAGTTCCTCTCGCCGTTGACCAACCACCGCACCGACGGCTACGGCGGCGACCGTGCCGCCCGGATGCGACTGACCCTGGAGGTGGCCCGCGCGGTGCGCGCCGCGGTCGGCGAGGACGTGCCGGTGCTGACCCGGATCTCCGCCACCGACTGGGTCGAGGGTGGCTGGACGATCGACGACAGCGTGGTGCTCGCCGGTGAGCTGGCCGGCGTCGGCGTCGACCTGGTCGACGCGTCCTCCGGCGGGGTGAGCGTGGACCAGCGCGTCCCGCTCGGCCCCGGCTACCAGGTGCCGCTGGCCGCCCAGATCCGCCGCGACGCCGGCGTGCCGACCGGCGCGGTGGGCCTGATCGTGGAGCCTGAGCACGCCGAGCAGATCGTCGCCGGCGGCGAGGCCGACCTGGTGCTGCTGGGCCGGGAGTTGCTGCGCGACCCCTACTGGCCGCGTCGGGCCGCCGCGAAGCTCGGCGTCGCCTACTCCGGGCCCGCCCAGTACGCCCGCGCCGCCTGAACCCCGACCGTCGGTCAACCGGCCAGGTGCGACCAGTCGCCCTCCAGGTCCTGCCAGGTGCCCTGTGCCGCCACCGTGCCGCCGAGCAGCACCACCACGTGGTCGGCCCGGACCAACGCGGCCCGCTTCGCCGTCGAACCGACAACCGTCACACCGTGGCCGCGCAACGCCTCCCACAGCGCCAGCTCAGTGGTGACGTCCAGCGCCGACGACACGTCGTCGGCGACCAGCAGTTCGGTACGCGGGGCCAGCGCCCGGGCCAGCGCCAACCGCTGCAACTGCCCCCCGGAGAGCCGGGTGCCCTTGTGCCCGATGAGCAGGCCCAGCCCTCCACCGGCGGCGGCCAGGTCATGGTCGAGCTGGGCGGTGCTGACCGCCCCGGCCGCGTCCACCTGGTGCCCGAGGGCGATGTTGTCGGCCACCGTGCCGGACAGCACCCGGGGCAACTGGGCGACGTAGCCGACCTGGTTGGGACGCAGGAACAGCTCCGGCTCGGTGACCGGGTCACCGTTCCAGGCCAGCTCGCCGGTGTGGTGCACGATCCCGGCCAGCCCGCGCAGCAACGACGACTTGCCCGACCCCACCGGCCCGACGACCAGCACCAACTGGCCCCGCTGCACGGTCAGGTCCACGTCGCGGACGGCCACCGTACCGTCGGAGTGCACCACCCCGAAGCCGCGCAGGTCCAGCCGACGCAGCGGGTGGCGGGGCGGCATGGTCGGCGCGGGCGCCGTCCCGGCGGTCAGGTCGACCTCCGGCACCCCCGCCGAGTACGCGCTCACCCCGGTCATCGCCGCGGTTCGCCGGGTCCAGACCCGCGCCGAGGGCAGCTGCGAGATCAACGACGCCGTGGTCCAGGCGAACCAGCGGGCCGCACCCAGCGTGGAGACGGCCACCAGCACCGCCCCGGCGGAGAGCGAACCGTTCAGGTACAACGCCCAGGCGCCGATCGGCAGCAGCCCGCTGGCCATCGACGGGGTGGAACGCGCCCACACCTGCACCGCGATCTCCCGCCGCTGCCGGTCGCTGCGCAGCACGTCCAGGCCCGCCAGGTGACGCAGCACCGCAGTGGTCGCGCCGGCGAGCTTCACCGTCCGCGCCGCGGAGAGCGCGGAGACCAGCGCGGTGGCGAACGCGGCCCGCGCCGCCACCGTCGCCCGGGCCGCGCGCTCCAGTTTCGGCCCGAACAACGTCGCGGCCAGCCCGGAGACGACCATCGGGCCGAGGAAGAACAGCCCGGGTACGACACTGCCGGTGACCGCCGACATGGCGACCACGAGCACCAGCGCGACGGTCTGGTCCAGCACGTTGTCGGCCAGCTGGACCACCCGCTCGGTGTCCCCACCCTGCGCCACCACCTCGGCCGGGGTGTGTGAGCTGACCCGACGCGGCCCGGTCTGGCCGTGCACCAGGCGAAGGCCGATGCGCAGCATCTGCCGCACCCACCACTGCGGGAACCAGACATGGGTGTAGAACGGCAGCGGCAGGGTGATCAACAGCCCGGCGACGATCCCCACCGCCGGCAGGTACGGGCTGCCCGTCCCGTCGACCAGGTCCGCCCAGAGCCAGGGCAGCACCGGGCCGTCCAGCCCGAGCAGGCTGAGGCCGAGGAACAGCACGATCGCCGCCGCACCGTAACGGGGATCATTGGTGCACAGCCGGAAGATCTCCCGCAGCGTCCTGGCCGGCGGCACGGGCGGCAGTGGCGGCGGATCGGCCCGGGTCGGCGCGGTCGGCCCGGCCGGCGCGACCAGGGCGGGCACCGACGCGACCGGCTCGCTCGGCCAGGCGTTGGCCGGGTCGGGGCCGACCAGCAGGTCGGTGCCGGCGCTGGTGCGACCCGACGGCGTCACCGTGGCGTACGCGGCGGCGTGGCTGGTCGCCAACAGTTCGGCGAAGCGGGTCGACGTCTCCAGCGGACCGGCCTCGACCACCGCGCCGTCGGCCAGGACGACCACCTCGTCACAGCGGCGTACCGAGGAGAGCCGGTGCGCGATGACGATGCCGATCCGGTCGCGCAGCAGCCGTTCGGTGGCGCGCTGCACCCGCGCCTCGGTGACCGGGTCCAGGCGCGCGGTGGCCTCGTCGAGGATCACCACGTGCGGCTCCCGCACCAGGATCCGGGCGAACGCCACCAACTGCTCCTGACCGGCGGAGAGCACATGCCCGCCCTCCCCCAGCCGGGTCGCCAACCCGTCCGGCAACTCGGCGATCCAACCGGCCAGGCCCAACTCGTCGAGCGCCCGGGCCGCCGCGTCGAGCAGCTCCGGGTCGAAGAGCGCGACGTTCTCGGCGAGCGTGCCGGCCAGGATCTCGGTACGCTGCGGCACCAGCGCCACCCAGCGGCGCAACTGCTCGACGTCGAGGTCACACAGGTCGGTGCCGCCGAGGAAGACAGTGCCCGGCGGCACGTCGACCGCCCGGGTGAGCACCTTCGCCAACGTCGACTTGCCCGAACCGGTCCGTCCGATCAGCGCGTACGACCGACCACGGGCGAAGGTGAGGCTGAGCCCGCGTAGCGCGGCCCCCCGGCCACTCTCCCCGTACCCGAATGTCAGGTCCCGAATGCGCAGGTCGCCCTCGCTCGGGCTGGCCCCGCCGACCGGTTCCTGCCGGGCCTTGTAGAGCAACTGCACCCGCGCCCACGCGCCGAGGGCCTCCTGGATCTCCGGCACCATCCGGCTGACATGTTCCGCGGTGGCCCCGAACGCCAGGGCGAGCAGCCAGATGGCGGTGAGCCGGGCGGCGTCGATCCGGTCGGTGGCCAACGCCCACGCACCGCCGAGCACCACCGCGCCGATGCCAGCCCGGATCGTCGCGGTGGCCACCGTCGCCACCCGGGCGGACAACACCCAGACCACACTGCCCCGCGACAGCACGGCAGCGGCCCGCCGGGCGTACAACCGCAGCACGTACGGCCGCGCCAAACTGGTGCGTACGTCATCCTGGCCGTGCACCGCCTCCTCCATCACGGCGGCCAGGTCGGACCACGCCTCCTCCTCGGCCATCCGGGCCGGGCCGATCCGTGCCGTGGGCCGACGCAGTCCGATTGCGAGCACCACCGTGAGCAGCAGCATCGCGATCCCCGCCGGCCACCAGACGACAAGCGCGACCACCATCGACAACAGACCGACGCAGAGGCCCTGAGCCAGCCGGGTGCCCTGGTTACGAACCGCCGACGCCACCTGATAGACATCCCCGTCGATGCGGTCCAGCAGCTCACCCACCGGGGTGGTCTCCAGGGTGGGCAGGTCCTGCCCGAGAGCGACGCGACAGAGCCGGCGACGCACGTCGGCGGACCAGTCGGCGGTCAGGCCGGCCATCAACAGGCTCACCGCGAGGTCGCTGAGGACCACAGCGACCAGAGCCCCGGCCAACACGGCGAAGAAGCCAGCAGAACGATGCACCAGCACCGCGCCGGCCAGTGCCGACGCGCCCGCCTGCCCAGCGGCGCCCACCACGATCAGAACGGCCACTATCGTCATACGGCGGGTCGAGGTGCCCCACAGATCACGGAGCAGGCGCATGGAAAGTCCTCCGGGACGTGGGTGGCGGAGACCTCAGCCTGCCGGCGCCAACCCGTCAACTCAACCGATTTTCCGGTCCTGAGCAGGGCCTCCGCCGGTTCAGCCAGGAGCAGCGGCGGACCGGCCCAGGCCCCGTCCGCCGTCACCCATCGGCCCCGTCCGCCATCGACCGTCGGCCCCGTCCGCCATCGACCGTCGGCCCTGTCCGCCGTCGACCGTCGGCCCCGTCCGCCATCGACCATCCGTCCCGGGCCCGCCCCTACCGCACGGCACGGCCCGGACGACCCGTACGCCCGGCCGAACACCCGACGGGGCGTCTTCGGGGTTCTTGATCGACTCGGGTTTCATGAAGTCGGGGTGTCCCGGCGTCCCGGATGCCCCGGTTTCCGGGAACCCGAGTGGATCACGGCTGTGCGGGCCGGTTCGGCGCCGTGGGGGCCGTTGTCGTGTGGGTGGTG
>NZ_JAGPXZ010000357.1:0-6101 GCF_018070305.1 Micromonospora sp. M51
CCGCCAACGTGCGGCGAGCCGAGCGGACCGACCGATCAAGCCGACCCGGGTACGGGCTCCAAAGATCAAATTCGGAGACCGGGACCCGTCGGTCGAGTTGGCCATCACCGAGATCGCCGGCCACCTGACCTTCACGCCGAACACCGTCACGGCCTGGTACTGGTTGCCCGAGGTCCGCTGGGCGTTCCGGCCGGACGCCGAACGTGAGGCGCTGCTGTCGGCGATCTCCGAGCAGTACGCCGGCCTGGCCGGCTTCCGACTGCACCTGCGCCGCACCACCCGGCCGTTCCCCGCCGACGAGTGGGCCCGCACGATCGACACGCACACCTCGGCACCGCTGCCCGACGTCCCCGGCACCACCGGCTGGGCCGATCACCTGGTCGCCGCCCAACGCCACCTGATGGCGGTCAACCACGCCGAGGGGCAGACCTACCTGGGGGTCACCTTCGCCCGCCGCTCACTCGGCGACTCGCTCACCGAGCGGCTGCTGCGCACCTTCGGTCGGGGCACCGCCGACGGCGAACGCCGCAAGCTGGGCCGCACCGTCGAGCAGTTCGACGAGGTGCTCGGCGCGTTCGGCATGCGCGGCCGGCGGGTCACCGCCCAGGAGCTGGAATGGCTGCTCTACCGCTCGGTGGCGCTGTGCATGTCGCCGCCGAGCACCCTCTCCCCCGTCACCGACGGGCGCTGGGAGCGCGGTGACCTGCTCGCCATGACCGAGCAGGTGGAGCGCTACCGCACTCCGTACGGCTCGACCGTGAAGCTGGTCAACCGGATGACCGGTGAGGAGCGGCACGTGGCCGTGCTCGCCGTCGGCCGGATGGAGCCGCTGGAGATCCCCGAACGGCACGAGCCCTGGCTGCACTTCCACGAGCGGCTGCCCTGGCCGATGGAGATCTCCACCCGCGTCGACATCCTCGGCTCCGGTGACTCCTTCCGCAATCTCGAACACCGGCTGCGGATGATCCGCTCGCAACAGCTCGACTACGCCGAACACGGCATCGACGCGCCCCCCGAGCTGGAGCGACTGGCCAAGCGCGCCCTGGTGATCGGCGACGAGATGACCACCGGCCTGCCGGTCGACTCGGCCCGAGCGCACGGCTGGCACCGGATCGCGGTCGGCGGCCGGACCAGGGAGGAGTGCCTGGAGCGGGCCCGCCGGCTCATCCAGCTCTACTCCCGGGAGCTGCGCATCTCATTGCAGCACCCGAAGAACCAGGACTGGCT
This sequence comes from Micromonospora sp. M51, assembly GCF_018070305.1. Taxonomy (NCBI): domain Bacteria; kingdom Bacillati; phylum Actinomycetota; class Actinomycetes; order Micromonosporales; family Micromonosporaceae; genus Micromonospora; species Micromonospora sp. M51. Next base: position 1,228 of record NZ_JAGPXZ010000357.1, read on the forward strand.
GGCCCGCGAATTCATCCCCGGCGAGCCGATCGCCAACACCGGTTACGTCCGGCGCATGCCGGTGCCGTTGCTCGCCGCCGCGCTCCCCCAGGCAGCATCGAACGTGGGCGACCGGCGGGGCGACCTCATCGGCCGGACCGCCGGCACCTGCCGCCGCCCGGTCTTCCTCGACCTGCACTTCCCCATGGAGGTCCGGGAACGCTCCGGGCTCGCGGTCTTCGTCGCCGAACCGGGCGGTGGCAAGTCGACACTGCTCGGCGCCCTGGGCTACCTGGCCGCCCGCCGAGGTGTCCAGGTGACCCTGCTCGACCCGTCCGGCCCGCTGGCCCGCCTCTGCGCGATGCCCGAACTGCGGCCGTACTCCCGGGTGTTGAACCTGACCGGTTCGGAGCACGGCACCCTGGCGCCCTACTCACTCATCCCGACGCCGCTGCGCTCCGAGTTCGGCCCCGGGGCCTCCGGCGACCGGGAGTTCGAAATCGCCGTCTCCAACGCCCGGGCCGAGCGGCGGATGCTGGTCCAGGACATCTGCATGATGCTCGTCCCACCGCAGGTGGCCAGGGAGGCGTCGACAGCCACCCTGTTCCGGCACGCCGTCCGGCAGGTCCCCGCCGAGGAAACCTCCACCCTGGACGACGTGGTGAGCTGCCTCGGGCGGCTCGACGACGACGCCGGCAAGGAACTGGCGAACCTCCTGCTGGACACCGCCGAGATGCCGCTGGCCATGCTCTTCTTCGGCCGACCGCCGGAAGGGCTGCTCGGTGCCGACGCGGCACTCACCGTGATCACCATGGCCGGGCTACGGCTGCCTGACCTCAAGATCGAACGCGAGTACTGGTCAGCCGAGGAAGCACTGGCCCTGCCGATGCTGCACACCGCGCACCGGCTCGCCGTCCGGCGCTGCTACGGCGGCTCGATGTCGTCCCGCAAGCTCGTCGGCCTCGACGAGGCGCACTTCATGGAAGGCTGGCGCTCCGGGCGCTCCTTCCTGGTCCGGCTCGCCCGCGACTCCCGCAAGTGGAACCTGGCTGCGCTGGTCGCCTCCCAGAACCCCCGCGACATCCTCGGCCTCGACGTGCAGAACCTCGTCTCCACCGTCTTCGTCGGCCGCATCGCCGAGGACGCCGAGATCGCCTCCGAAGCTCTGCGGCTGCTGCGGGTGCCGGTCAACGACGGATACGAGGCCACCCTCGCCTCCCTCTCCGCCGCCGACGCCAACTCGGCCGCCCGCCTCGGCTTCCGCGAGTTCGTGATGCGTGACGTGGACGGCCGGGTGCAGAAGGTCCGCGTCGACGTCTCGTACGTCGAAGGCCTGCTGGACCACCTCGACACGACGCCCGCCGCGATCGCCGCAGCGGCCGGAGTGCTGCCGAGCATCCCCCTGCCGGATCTGGAGGCGTGACATGGCTAGGGCCTGGGTCAAGGTCCTCGGTCGAGCCGAGGCGGAGGGCCGTGACCGAGGCCCGGGAGCCTGGGCAAGGCTCACGTCGTTCCTGCTCGCCCTCGGCGTACTGGCCGGGGCCAGCCTCACCTGGCCGCTGATCGGCGCCGAGGCCGCCGCCGCCGCACCCCCAGCCGCCCAGGCCCGCGCCGACCTCTGCACGACCGCTGAATGGCAGGCCGACTTCCGCACCTGCGTGGGCAAGCTGAAGCAGGTCAGCCAGGCTGAGATCGATTGCCGAAAGCCACCTGTACCGTCCGCCCCGGATTCTGGCCTTGCCGGCTGGTTCGCCTCCCGCCCGGACTCGTCAAAGCTGCCCGGGCCGAAGGGCATCTACAGCGACTACGGGTACGGCGGTTACAGCTTCAACACCTATGACGTGGATGGTGGTTGCGCCTCCACCATTCTCCATCCGGACTACAAGTTCACCACCACGGTCGCCAACGGTGAGCTCATGATCGCCACTGCGGTCGTGGGCGCCTCGAACGCCCTGCGGGAACGAGCCTGGGATCCACGCGCGATGTGGGACTGGGCCGACCCGCTGGTGGAGAAGGCCACCAAAGCCGTCTACCAGAAGGTGTTCAGCGTTTTCGGGATCGTCACGCTCTGCGTGGTGGGCCTCTACCTGCTCTGGCGCTCCCGCCAGTCGGACATGAGTAACGCGATGACCACCGCAGGGTGGGCATTGCTGGTGATGGTGGCAGTCACCGCGCTGGCGGCCTGGCCGGTCAAGTCGGCGAACATCGCCGACGGCACTCTGATCACCTCGCTCGGCGTCGTGCACGACGCCATAGGCCCGGCTTCAAGGGATACCCCGCCGGATCAATGCGACGATCCGGATCCTAAGGCCTGCAAGGACAACCGACCGCCGGCTGTCCGGGCCAGCGACACTGCCACCGAATCCATGCTCTACCGCAACTGGCTGCGTGGAGTACTCGGCTCGGCGGACAGCGAGACCGCTCGTAAGTACGGGCCGGCACTCTACGACGCGAAGGCCCTCTCCTGGGAGGAGTCGGAAAAGCTCCGTGCCAACCCGGCCACCCGGGATGCCACGATCAAGGCCAAGCAACAGCAGTGGATGACGGTTGCCGAGCAGATCAAGACCGAAGACCCGGAGGCGTACGAGTTCCTGACGGGGACCCGAGACATGGACCGGATTGGGTCCGGATTCATCGCGGTACTCGCGGCAGTGCTCTTCGCGATGTTCGACCTCACCGCGTCGGTGCTCGTGCTGCTCGGCTTCCTGATCTTCCGCTGGGCGGTGATCGCTGCCCCGATTCTCGGCACCATCGGTCTACTCCGACCGGCCAGCGCCGGGCTTCGCCGGCTGGCCAATGCGGTCGTTGCCGCAGTGTTCAACATTGCCATCTTCGGCACTGGCGCCGCTATCTACCTGTTCGCCGTCGATCTGATCATGAGCACCCCCACCCTGCCGGGTTGGCTTCAGGTGGTGCTGGTGTGGCTCTGTGGGGTGGTCGGATGGCTGCTGCTGCGGCCGTACCGACGGATCACCCAACTCGGCGGCAAGGACAGCAGCGAAGCGGTGAGTTCGGCCGGCTCCTGGCACCGCAGGTTCTTCCGCGACATGCGGACCGCAGCGCGGCTGGACGTGGCGGAGCCGGGCGGCACCGCCGAACCGGTGGGCGGACGTCGACGGTCACCCGACGCGGAGCAGACCCGGCTACGACCAGAGGCGCGGCGGGAGGACCCGGCCCCGGTGCCGACCGCCGCCGCCGAGGGCCGGCGCAGCGAGACGGTGCGTCCGGACGGTCGAGAGCGGCCCGACGATGCGCTGGCCGAGGAGGGTCGCGGTCGGAGCCGCCCGGTGGCACCGCAGCCCCGACGCCGAAAGCCGGCGACCTGGACCGAACCCGATGTGCCGGCTGAGAACCCGTCGTTCGTGGTCTACCGCCCGGGCTCCTCCGAACGAGCGCCGGATCGCACCGGACCTCGGGTGCGCTCAGAGGCGAGGTGACAGCCATGCGGCGGGCGTTGGAGTTCCTCTTCACCCGGGCGCTGCGGTCCCGGCTGGGCATTGCCCTGTTGATCGGGGTGGTGGTTGTCGGTGTGCTCGGGGCAGCCCGGCTGGTCGGCAACCCGGTCGATTCGACGGATGGGTTGAGCAACCGTCCTGATGGCCCGATCATCACCGTGGACCCGACAGCCGGGGACGACGGCCTGCTCAACAGCGCGGCTCCGCCGTCACCCGTGACGTCGCCGGGTGCCCGCACCCCCGAACAGACCGCTGACCGCTTCGCCGCAGCCTGGCTGGGTCGCCCCGGGATGACCACCGAAGACTGGCAGGCTGGCCTGCGGCCGCTCTCCACACCGGCGCTGAGGGAGAAGTTGACCGGCGCCGAGCCCGAGAGCGTGCCCGCCGAGAAGGTCACCGGTCCGCCGACCATGCGGGAGCGAACCGAGACGTTCGTCGAACTGCTGCTCCCCCTCGATACCGGCCGGCTCCGGCTGGAGTTGGTCACCTCCGACGATGGTTGGCTGGTCGACGTTCTGGACTGGGAGCGGCCGTGAGCGACGTTGATAGCCCCACTCGCCGCCGGCCCCGGCTCGGCCTGATCGCCGCGGTGCTCACCGGGATGCTGCTCCTGCTCTGCTGCACGGGCGGCACCGCGGCGTTCTTCCTCACCGGGCTCGGCGGCGACGACGCCGAGAACGGGGACGGATCCGAGCGGTGAACGTCGCGGGCAAGCTGCCGCGGTTCGCCGAGTACGGCGACAGCCAGGTCCGCAATGCCGCGATCATCATCAAGGTTGGTCAGGACATGGGCGTGCCGTCGCGCGGCTGGGTGATCGCCCTCGCCACCGCGATGCAGGAATCCGCCCTTCGCAACCTGGCGAACAGCGGCGTACCCGAGTCCCTGGCCCTGCCCCACGAGGGCGTTGGCGCGGACCACGACTCGCTGGGCCTGTTCCAGCAGCGTCCGGGGTGGGGCTCCGTCGCCGAGCGGTTGAACCCGGCGTACGCGGCCCGCAAGTTCTACGAGAAGCTCGTCAAGGTTCAGGGCTGGCAGGGCCGACCGCTGACAGTTGTCGCGCAGCGGGTACAGGTCAGCGCGTACCCGGACGCGTACGCCAAACACGAGGAGGTGGCCAGCCGGATCGTGGACGCGCTGGCCGGCGGTGCGGCCCGCACCGTCGAGATCAACGGCAAGGCGGTGTGCAACGCGGCGGAACGCGGCCAGATCGCCGCCTCCGGCTGGACCGCGCCGATACCCGGCCGAGTGGGCTCCGGTTTCCGCACCGCCAGCCGGCCCAGCCACAACGGCGTCGACATCGGCGCGGCCAAGGGCACCGAGATCCGCGCGGCAGCGACCGGTCGGGTGCTGGTCTCGACCTGCGACGAGGACCACCGCGGCCGCCAGGACTGCAACGTGGACGGATTTCCCGGCAAGGGGGGTTGCGGCTGGTTCGTCGAC
>NZ_JAGPXZ010000358.1:0-6092 GCF_018070305.1 Micromonospora sp. M51
TGGTGCTGCTGCTCACCGTCGAGCGGCGGCTGGCGCCGCTGGCGCTGCCGCTGATGCTGCTGGTCGCCGTCACCCTCTGGCGCGGCGCCGGGCAGTCGATCCGGGCCGCCCGGGTCAGCCGCCGGTTCCCGCTGATCGACCTCGCCCGGCTGGCCCGCCCGGTCTGGCTGGTGGCCACCGGCACACCGCTGGCCGAGGCCGAGCGCAGGCGCGCCGAGAGCGGGCAGCCGAACGCCGCGCTGCTGGTCACCGACTCGACCGGTCGACCGGTGGCGCTGGTCGACCCGACCGCCGCACACGCGGTGCCGGTCGAGCGCCGACCGTGGCTGGCGGTGGACGCCGTCGCCCGGTCGCTGGGCACACTTCCCACGTTGTCGCTCGGGTGGGACGGCGAGCGGGTGATGGAGGCCGTACAGACCCACCCGGGCGCGCAGTACGTGGTGACGTCAGGCGAAGATGTCGTCGGCATTCTGCACATCGGGGACCTGGCACAGCTCCTCGAACCCAACCGGAAGATGACACCGTGACCGCAACTCCCTCCACCGTCGCCGCCGACGCCGCCACCCCGGCGCTGACACCCGTGCACCGCGGGCCGTTCCGGCCCGGCGACCGGGTCCAGCTGACCGACCCCAAGGGGCGGATGCACACCGTGACGCTGGAGCCCGGCAAGGAGTTCCACACCCACCGCGGCATCCTGGCGCACGACGCGCTGATCGGGCTCTCCGACGGCAGCGTGGTGACCACCTCCGGTGGCGGCACCGCGTTCCTGGCCCTGCGGCCGCTCCTGTCGGACTACGTGCTGTCCATGCCGCGCGGCGCCCAGGTGATCTACCCGAAGGACTCGGCGCAGATCGTCGCGATGGGTGACATCTTCCCCGGTGCGAAGGTGCTGGAGGCCGGCGCCGGCTCCGGCGCGCTGAGCTGCTCCCTGCTGCGCGCCGTCGGCACCGAGGGCGAGCTGCACTCGTTCGAGCTGCGCGACGACTTCGCCCAGATCGCCAAGCGCAACGTCGAGGCGTTCTTCAACGGGCCGCACCCCTCGTGGAACCTGCACGTCGGCGACGTCGCGCAGTGCCAGGAGACCGGCTTCGACCGGATCATCCTGGACATGCTGACCCCCTGGGAGACCCTCGACATGGTCGAGCGGGCGCTGGTGCCCGGCGGGGTGTTCATCGGCTACGTCGCCACCACACCGCAGCTCTCCGAGCTGGTGGAGGCGTTGCGCGAGCGCGGCGGCTGGACCGAGCCACGGGCCTGGGAGTCCCTGGTGCGCGACTGGCACGCCGAGGGCCTCGCCGTCCGCCCCGACCACCGGATGATCGCGCACACCGCCTTCCTGGTGTCCGCGCGCAAGCTGGCCCCGGGGGTCACCGCGCCGCCGCGTCGCCGCAAACCCAGCAAGGGCACCGAGGCGTACGCGCAGCGCCGCCAGGACCTGCGCGAGGCGGAGGCGGCCCGACAGGCCGCCGCCGCCCAGGCCGCGGGCGCTCAGGCCAACGGTACGGGGGAGATGGACAGGCCGTGACCATCGAGCGGGGTGTCGGCAGCGCCGAGCAGGGGGAGACGCTGGCATGAGCCGACCGGGCTACGGCGGTGGAGACCTCCCCGCGGTCTTTCCCGACTGGTCGCCCTACCAGGACCTGGAGTCCGCGGCGCGGGCCTACCTGCGGGACCCGGACGTCGCCCTGGAGGCGCTCGGTGGCGTGCTGCGCGGCGCGTCGGTGCTCGGCTTCACCCTGGAACGTTTCGTCAACGAGGTCAACGGGGTGTGGCAGGAGGTCGTCGTCTGTGACGGCAGCCGGCTCATCCTCTGGCACGGCGAGGACGTGCCGCCGGAGGAGGGCCCACCCGGCTCGATGACCTCGTCGCTGCGGGTGGTGCCGGTCTCCACCGTCACCGAGGTGGGCTGCCGGCGACGGCTCAACCGCTCCGACAGCGGCGAGATCCGGGTCGACAGCATCGACGTCTACCTGCTGCTCACCTCGTTGGACGAGGCGCCGCCGAGCGAGGAGATGGCCGGCACACCCCGGCACGACGCGCTGCGGTTCGGTAAGACCCTCGACGACGGCGGGGCCGGGCAGATCGCCCGGTTGGAGGAGTTCGCGCGGTTGGTCGCCTCGGTGGTCGGCCGGCCGATGCTCTGAGGCGTACCCCTTCTGGACCCGGCCGGGCCGCGCGGCCCGGCCGGTGGGTCAGTCGTCCTCGGCCTCCGGGCCGGCGACCTCGACGCCGTCGCCGCGCACCACGTGGATGCAGTCGCCCGGACACTCCTTCGCCGAGTCGATCACCTCGAGTCGCAGGTGCGCGGGAACGTCGACCCGGCTGCCCGGCGCCATCCGCAGCTCACCGTTGACGCCCTTGACGTAGGCCAGGCCGTCGATGTCGAACTCGAAAACCTCCGGCGCGTACTGCACGCAGAGCCCGTCGCCGGTGCAGAGATCCTGGTCAACCCAGACCTGCAACTCGTCGGTCGCGACCTCGGCCACCGGTGCACCCCCCATGTTCTCCCGTCCCACGCTCCGACGGTACCCGAACGCCGGTAACGGCCCGCCAGGCCACCCTTGGCGATCAAGGTTCGGTGACGAGGGTGTTGCGTGGGACCGAATCGGCCTCATAGCGGCTAGTGTTAGGGCAGAACGTTCAAGCCCCCCGGGGAGGTGGGACGTGGCAGCACGTAGCGACGACGCGGACTCGCGCGCCGCACGGTGGGAGAAGGAAGCCCACGATCTCTCCACGCAGGTCGCGTTCCTGCAAGAGGAACTCGCCCTGGTGCGGCGCAAGTTGACCGAAAGCCCCCGACACGTCCGGCAGCTCGAAGAGCGGCTGGCGGCCACCCAGGCGCAGTTGGCGCGGCTGACCGAGAACAACGACCGGCTGGTGAGCACCCTCAAGGAGGCTCGCACGCAGATCGTGACGCTCAAGGAGGAGATCGACCGGCTCGCGCAACCGCCGAGCGGTTACGGCGTCTTCCTGGCCAAGCACGAGGACGGCACGGTGGACGTCTTCACCGGCGGCCGGAAACTACGGGTCGCGGTCTCGCCCTCGCTCGACGTGGGTGACCTGCGGCGCGGCCAGGAGGTCCTGCTCAACGACGCGCTCAACATCGTCGACGCGTTCGGCTACGAGCGGGTCGGCGAGGTGGTGATGCTCAAGGAGATCCTGGAGGGACCGAACGGCGGGCCGGGTGACCGGGCGCTGGTGGTCTCCCACTCCGACGAGGAGCGCATCGTGCACCTCGCCGAGACGCTCATCGGCTCGGCGATCCGGGCCGGCGACTCGCTCATGATCGAGCCCCGCTCGGCGTACGCGTACGAGCGGATCCCGAAGAGCGAGGTCGAGGAGCTGGTCCTGGAGGAGGTGCCCGACGTCGACTACGGCGACATCGGTGGCCTCCAGTCGCAGATCGAGCAGATCCGCGACGCGGTGGAGTTGCCGTTCCTGCACGCGGACCTGTTCCGTGAGCACCAGCTCCGCCCGCCCAAGGGCATCCTGCTCTACGGGCCGCCGGGCTGCGGCAAGACGCTCATCGCCAAGGCGGTGGCCAACTCGCTCGCCAAGAAGATCGCTGAGCGTCAGGGCAAGGAGAAGCACACCAGCTTCTTCCTCAACATCAAGGGTCCCGAGCTGCTCAACAAGTACGTCGGCGAGACCGAGCGGCACATCCGGCTGATCTTCCAGCGGGCCCGGGAGAAGGCCGGCGAGGGCACGCCGGTGATCGTGTTCTTCGACGAGATGGACTCGATCTTCCGGACCCGTGGCTCCGGTGTCTCCTCCGACGTGGAGAACACCATCGTCCCGCAGTTGCTCAGCGAGATCGACGGCGTGGAGGGCCTGGAGAACGTCATCGTCATCGGCGCCTCCAACCGGGAAGACATGATCGACCCGGCGATCCTGCGCCCCGGTCGACTCGACGTCAAGATCAAGATCGAGCGACCGGACGCCGAGGCGGCCAAGGACATCTTCTCCAAGTACATCCTCTCCGGGCTGCCCCTGCACCCGGACGACCTGGCCGAACACGGCACCGACCCCCAGGCCACCGTCGCGGCGATGATCGACGCCGTGGTGCTGCGGATGTACTCCGAGACCGAGGAGAACCGCTTCCTCGAGGTCACCTACGCCAACGGTGACAAGGAAGTCCTCTACTTCAAGGACTTCAACTCCGGCGCGATGATCCAGAACATCGTCGACCGGAGCAAGAAGATGGCCATCAAGGAGTTCCTCACCTCGGGCCGCAAGGGGCTGCGCCTGCAGCACCTGCTCGACGCCTGCGTCGACGAGTTCCGCGAGAACGAGGATCTCCCCAACACCACCAACCCCGACGACTGGGCGCGCATCTCCGGCAAGAAGGGCGAGCGGATCGTCTACATCCGCACGCTCGTCTCCGGCGGCAAGGGCGCCGAGGCCGGCCGGTCCATCGAGACCGCCAGCAACACCGGCCAGTACCTGTAGCACCAGCGTTCAACCGGGGCGACGCGTCGAAACGCGTCGCCCCGGTTGCCGTTGCGCACCCCGGCGGCGGACCGCCCGGCGCGTCAGCGCTGACCGTCGGTGAAGATCCACCTGCGGGAGACGAAGAGGTTCAGCACCGCCAGGCCGCCGGTGGTGAGCACCTTCGCGACCAGGTACGGCAGACCGGCCCAGGTCAGCCCCTGCACGAGGGCGACAGTGAGGGCCAGATTGACCAGCACCAGCAGCAGGTATCGCCACGCCTGACCGCCGACGTCGCCGGTCGAGCCGAACGACCAGGCCCGGTTCAGCCCGAAGTTGACCACGAACGCCACGGCGAAGGCGAGCACCGTGGCGAACGGAAGCCACACCCCCAGCACCCCGTGGAACAGGTAGAGCGCACTGGTGTCGGTGATCGCGCTGAGCCCGCCGACGATCAGAAAACGCACCTCGCTGCGGCGTGTCAGGCCTGCGATCGTCGCCGAGGCCGCCGCCCTCATCGCTGACCCTCGGATGCGGACCCGCCATGTGTCGTCACGGTGGAGCACGCTATCGTCTCCCCGTCCCGCGATCGCCCCGAGACCCCCCGAAGGTGTGCAGTGACCGACATGCCGAGTGTCTCCATCCACCCGACAGCCGAGGTGGAGGCCGGGGCCGAGGTCGGAGCCGGGACTCGGATCTGGCATCTGACGCACGTCCGGTCGACCGCTCGCATCGGTGCCGGCTGCACCATCGGACGCAACGTGTTCGTCGACGCGGGAGTCACCATCGGTGACCGCGTCAAGGTGCAGAACAACGTCTCGGTCTATCACGGTGTCACGCTCGAGGACGAGGTGTTCGTCGGCCCGAGCGCTGTCTTCACCAACGACCTCAACCCGCGGGCGCAGAACCCGGACTGGAAGGTCACGCCGACACTGGTCCGCACGGGGGCCTCCATCGGCGCCAACGCCACGATCGTCTGCGGCACCGAGATCGGGGAGTACGCCCTGGTGGCCGCGGGCGCCGTCGTCACCCGGGACGTGCAGCCGCACCAACTCGTGGCCGGCAACCCGGCCCGGCACCTCGGCTGGGTCAACCGCAACGGCGAGGTGGTCGCCCGCGGCGACGAGCAGCTGCCCGCCGGCGTACTCGAAGAGCGCTGAACTCACAGGAGACCCCTCATGTCTATTCCCATCACGTCGGTGGTCATCGGCCCCGAGGAAGAGGCCGCGGTCCTGTCGGTTCTGCGCTCCGGCAGGCTGGCGCAGGGCCCGATGGTCGCCGAGCTGGAGCGGTCCTTCGCGGAGCTGTGCGGTGTGCCGCACGCCGTGGCCGTCAGCAACGGCACCGTCGCCCTGGTCGCCGCTCTCGAAGCGCTCGGTCTGCAGCCCGGCGACGAGGTGATCACCACCCCCTTCAGCTTCGCGGCGACCCTGAACGCGATCCTCGAGTCCGGCGCGACGGTCCGCTTCGCCGACATCCGCGACGACTTCACCATCGACCCGGAATCGGTCAAGGCGCTGGTCAACGAACGGACCAAGGCCATCCTGCCGGTGCACCTCTACGGGCTGCCCGCCGACATGACGGCCCTCACCGCGATCGCCGACACCGCCGGGCTCGCGATCGTCGAGGACGCCGCCCAGGCGCACGGCGCCCGCGTCGGTGAC
>NZ_JAGPXZ010000359.1:0-6088 GCF_018070305.1 Micromonospora sp. M51
CCCTCCCAACTGCCGTAGTCGCACTCGATCAGGCCGTCCTCGACGACCGGGGTGGCCTGCGGGAGCGCCAACTCCAGGGTCTGCCGGCAGCGGATCAGCGGGCTGGTCACCACGGCGGCCAGCGGCACCTGCCGCAGCCGCTCGCCGACCGCGCTGGCCTGGGCGCGCCCGGTGTCGTCCAACTCGACCGGCTGGCGGCCGGCCAGACCGCCGTCCGCGTTCGCTGTCGTCCGGCCGTGTCGCAGAAGCAGGAGGGTCGCCACGGGGACCACCCTATGACCTGCGCCCGACCGGGGTCGTCGCCCGCCGCCCCGGCCGGGTTCGCGTCGCCCAGGCCGACCCGGCGCGAGAGCGCCGACCAGGCGTGAAACCGTCGATCCGCCGCGAAACGGGCTGAGCCGCGTGACCGGTTCGGTACAGTGCGTTGTGCCTGGCGTGTCCGGGGCCGCTGTCGGAGGGTGCGCAACGCGATGGGCGACTCGGCATCCGCGCGGCCGTCGTTCACCGCGGACCCCCAGGACGTGTACCGGGAGTTCCGCCATCCGCTGCTGGTCCTCGCCCTCACCACCGGCACCGCCGGCTTCGTCGACGCCTTCGCCTTCCTGCACTACGGGGCCTTCGTCGCCAACCAGTCGGGCAACGCCGTCCTGCTGGGCATCGGCCTGGCCGGCAGACACGCCGCCTGGCCCGAGTCCGCGGCCTCGCTGGTCGCGTTCGCCGTCGGGACGGGCGTCGTCTCGCAGGTCCGAACGGCACCGGGCCGGTGGTCGCAGTCCTCGCGGGGGCTCGCCTGCGCCGTGCTCGCCATGGCCCTCTGGACGGCGCTCAACGTGCTGCTCGACTACGGCCGGCAGGGCGGGCCGGCGCGGGTCGGGCTGGCCGCCGCCGGCGGTCTCGCCATGGGCGCGCTGGCGACGCTGTTCGCCCGTACCGCCGGGATCACCACTGCCGTCACCTACCAGTCGGGCACGGTGGCCAAGCTCGGTGAACGCATCGGACGGTGGCTGGTCGGACCGGACACCGGCCGATCGCGGGCCCGGCAGGGCACCTTCCTGGGGCTGCTGGCGTTGACCTGCTACGCCGCCGGGGGCGGCCTCGGCACCGTGGCACAGCAACAGCCGCTCTGGGTGCCGGCCTGGGGAACGCTGACCCTGGCCAGCCTGTCGCTGCTGCTGCGTACCGGTCGGTGACGGTGGTCGGTGTCGCGCCGGGGCGTACCTGTTCAGCGCACGTCCGTCGCGAGCTGAACGTCCTGCACGAAGCACTCGGAGCGGTCCGCGCCGTAGCGGACCAGCACGTCCAGTACCGCGGGCACCGCCGCGCGTTCCACCACCACCTCGACCCGGGCCCGGCCCACGAGGTCCTGGTCCTGCCAGAACCCTCGGGGCAGCGAACGGGCGGCCGGCTCGGCGGTGGAGACCGTGGCGTCGAAGAGCACGATGGCGGTGGCGCCGGCGCCGACCAGCGCGTCGCGTAGCTCCCGGGTGGTCGGCAGCAGGGTCGGATTGACCGTCGCGGTCACCAGTCGGGCGTCCTGCGGCGGCCGGGCCGGTCGTTGCGCGTCGCGCCCGCGTTCGGGTTCGCGCCGACGCTGGGGCGCGCCGCTGCCGTTGAGACCCGCCACACCGCCCAGGTGGTACGCGTCGGCGTCCTGCTGGGCGTGGTCGAGGTTGTCCTGCACCTCAGCGCGGGCCCGCAGCCCGAGCGTGGCCTGCACGGCGGCGGCGATCGCCCAACTGAGCACGAAGGAGAAGACCACCACGGTGACCACGCCGACGACCTGGTGCCAGAGCAGGGATCCGCCGCCGCCGAAGAAGAGTCCGTCCTTGCCGAGCGGGTTGACACCGCTGTCGCCGAAGAAGCCGACCAGCAGCGAGCCGAGCATGCCGCCGACGAAGTGGACCGCGAGGACGTCCAACGCGTCGTCGAGCCGCAGCAGGTACTTCAGCCGCAGCGCGAAGTGGCAGACGAACCCGGCGATCGCGCCGATGGCGATGGCGGAGAGCGTGTTGACGTACCCGGCGGCGGGGGTGACGGTCGCGAGCCCGGCGACCGCCCCGGAGACGCCGCCGACGACGGTGCTGTGGCCGTCCTTCAGCCGCTCCGCCACCAGCCAGACGATCATTCCGGCGGCGGCCGCCAGGTGGGTGTTGATCAGCGCCTGGGCGGCCAGGCCGTTGGCCTGGAGTCCGTCTCCCCCGTTGAAACCGAACCACCCGAACCACAGGATGCCCGCCCCGAGGATGGTCAGCGGGATGGAGTTGGGTGGGGAGGCGGTGCGTGGCCAGCCACGACGGCGTCCGACGACCAGCAACGTGCCCAGCACGGCGGCGCCCGCCGAGGCGTGCACCACCATTCCACCGGCCCAGTCCTGGGTGCCGAACGCGGCCAACCAGCCGTCCGGGTGCCAGAGCCAGTGCGCGATCGGCGCGTAGACGACGATGGACCAGATCGCCAGGAACGCCACCCAGCCGGCGAACCTCAGCCGACCGGCCGTGGCGCCGGTGACGAGCGCGGGGGTGATCACCGCGAACATCATCTGGTAGGCGACGAAGGCCAGCGTCGGAATGGTCACCTGGCCGGCGACCACGTGCAGGTGGGGTGCGGGTGGGGTCTTGAGGTCGGTCAGTCCGAAGAGTTCGAGGTTGCCGAAGAGGCCGCTGCCCGCGTCGTCGCCGAAGGCGATGGTGTATCCCACCAGGACCCAGGTCAGGCTGACGACGCCCAGCGCGATCATGTTCTGCTGCAACATCGCGAGGACGTTGCGGGTGCGGACCATACCGCCGTAGAAGGCGGCCAGGCCGGGGGTCATGAACAACACCAGGCCGGTGCAGACGAGCACCCAGGCGGTGTCGCCCGAGTTCACCGCTTCCTGAGCGAGCATGGGGGCTCACCTCTCCTGTCGGGACGTCAGACGGTGTGTCGCACCGCGGTGACGACGGACTCCTTGACGCGTTCGTGGTTGGGCACCGGCGCGAAGTGCCGTTTGGGCAGCAGCAACAGCCAGGTGGTGATGTTGAACGGTCCGGTCAGCACCGGGATGGCGAGTGGGGTGAGCACGCTCGCCAGGGCCAGCTGGACGAAGAGCGTGAGGGCGATGCCGAAGAGGGTGTAGAGGGTCACCAGCGCGCCGGGGCGGTGCAGCACCGCGCCCACGGCGATCGCCGTCAGCACCGCGTTGAAGCCGAACAGTCCCTTGTCCAGCGAGGCCGAGTCGGCGCCGAACCAGAGCGCCAGCAGGGTGGCCCCGACCGCGCCGATCACCGCGAACAGCGCCGACCAGCGGGAGTTGACCAGCAGCGCGACCAGGATGATCAGCCCGGTGACCCAGCTGTCGATCAGGAAGACCTGGGACACCCCGCGCAGGAAGGTGGGGATCAGGTCCCAGTCGAAACGACCACCGGTCAACTGCCCCTCACCGGGGAACATCGGCTTGAGGTTGGTCAGCACCGTGAAGCGGTCGAACTGGTACGCGGCCAGCAGCAGCACCCACGTCGTCAGCACGAACGGCATGGTGAACGCGGTCAGGCCCCAGGTCTTGAAGATCGTGTTCAGGGCCAGCGTGACCACCGTCGTGCCGATCGCGCCGAGCACCAGGTAGAGCCACATCAGCGGCCGGTCGTCGAGGAACGTCGGCACGGCGATGCCGGTGAGGAACGGGCTGAAGCCGAACAGTCCCTTGCGCAGGGAGGGCTCGTCCACCCGCAGGGCGACCGCCGTGGCGGTGCCGACGAGCAGGCCGACGACCCCTCCCCCGAAAATCCGTGGCTGCCCGTTCTCGACCGCCCCCCAGGCGACCGCGACGAGGACCAGCAGCCCGGTGAGCGGGTTGTTCTGCAGCAGAACCTGCGCCGGCCCGCGCAGGCAGGCGTCGACGAACCCGACAAGCGGGTTGCCGTCACCGAGCCGGTCCCAACGGTGCGCCACTGCGGTCACGGAACGTCTCCTCGCCAGATCAACGCCAGCTGAACGCCGGCGGGAAGGTCCGGCCGGTCACCTCTTCCCGGGCGGCCACGCAGAAGGCGCGGACCGCGGCGCGGACCGGCTCGGTCTCCTGACCGAGCACCTTGAAGATGAGCCCGGCGTCGTTCGGCAGCCGGCCGACGGCGCTGGCCAGGGGGGTCTGCTCGTCCCAGACCGGCGTCGACGTCCGGTCGAAGACCCGGGCCGCCCGTTCGGGGCTGGTGAGCAGCACGACGTTGCCGAAGATGTGGAAGCGGTCCATCACCCCGACCCTCTCCACGCCGAACTGCCGGGGGGTCACCACGAACTTCTCCACGAACAACTGCCGGCCGTCGGGGCGTTCGGCCCGCAGGGAGCAGGAGAAGAGGTCGTACGCGAAGAGCTCACCGTCGCGGTAGTACTTGCGGCCGGGTTGCAGGATCTCGCCGTAGAGCAACGTGGCGCTCTCCGGCAGGCGCACCCGGCTGTCGGTGGCGAACCGGCTGGCCCGGTAGGGGATCGTCGGCTCCGGGAGGAACTCCAGGTAGGCGTCCTCGTCCAGGGTGAACCGCTGGACCTGCGTCCCGTAGTTCGCGTCCATCTCCTGGATCTTGGTGGCGGCCTGGGTGGTGAGGTGCGCCTGGCTGCCGGCCGCCAGTGTGACGTCCATGTGCAGGCGGTCGCCCTGCAGGACGCCCCCGGAGGTGGTGAGGATCATGACGCAGGGCAGCTGCGGCATCTCCTCGTCCCAGTAGAGCGCGCGCTGCACCAGCAGCGGCGACTGCCGGTAGAGGTCGTGCAGGATCGTGCGGTCCCCGCGCCGCTCGAACCCGAGGCGCAGGATGCCGACCTTGCCGTTGGCGGCGGCCGGCAGCTGCGCCGGTTGGTCCTGGTACGGCGCCAGCTCACGGGCACTGTCCAGTGAGATCATGCGACCACTTCGGCGTCGAAGAGCGCGTTGCGGCGGACCAGCGAGACCAGATCGTCGACGCCCTCGCCCGTCTTGCAGTTGGTGAAGACGACCGGCTTGCCGTTGCGCATCAGCTCCGCGTCGCGGGCCATGACGTCGAGGTCGGCGTCCACGTAGGGCGCCAGATCGGTCTTGTTGATCACGAGGATGTCGGACTTGGAGATCCCCGGGCCGTTCTTGCGCGGGATCTTGTCGCCGGCGGCGACGTCGATGACGTAGATGAAGAAGTCCACCAGGGCGGGGCTGAAGGTCAGGGTGAGGTTGTCACCGCCGCTCTCGATCAGCACCACGTCGCTGTCCGGGAACTTGGACTCCATGTCCTCCACGGCGGCGAGGTTCATGCTCGGGTCCTCCCGCACGGCCGTGTGCGGGCAGGCCCCGGTTTCCACCCCGATGATCCGCTCCTCGACCAGGACCCCGGTCAGCGCCCGCCGGACGTGCTTCGCGTCCTCCGTGGTGACCACGTCGTTCGTGATCACCAGTATCCGCAGCCCGTTCTCCACGAGCCGTGGCACCACGGCCTCGATGATCGCGGTCTTGCCGCTGCCCACCGGGCCGCCCACTCCGATACGACTTGCCGACTTCATGCGGTGCCTGTCCTTCCTGGGTTCGTTTGCGCGGACTGCGGATTCAGCTCATGAACATCCGCACGTGCACGTGCTGGTGCGCGGCGGCCAGCACGTCGGCATGCGGTCCGAAGGTCTGCATGTCGTCGAGGTTCGCGGTGTGCACCTCGCGGTAGTCGTCGGCGACCCGCTCGTTGACCGCGAAGAGGATCGACTGCGCGTCGAGGTGGTCCACCGGCATCAGCCGGATCGCCGCGCTGAGCACCGTCGACGCCGCGCCGTACTGGTGGGCCGCGAACGCGTCCTGCTCGTCGACCCCGAGGTCGGCGAAGACCACGCCGAGCGCGACCGGGTAGGTGACCGGCACTCCGTTCGCCGACTCGTCGATCCGCTTCTTGAGCAGCGTCTCCCCGACGATCCGGGTGGCGGCCTCGGCCAGTTTGCGGCCCATCCGGACCGACATGGTGCGCATCTCTTCGTTGATCTTGCGCAGGTGCACGGCCTCGTCGGCCTGGCGGATCCGGTCGAGGTCGCCGGCCCGGGCCGCCCGGTGACCGGCGAGCAGCGCCACCCCGTCCCCCTTGGCGGCGAGCCGGGTGACCGTCCGGAC
>NZ_JAGPXZ010000036.1:0-17162 GCF_018070305.1 Micromonospora sp. M51
CCCGGCCCGGTCGACCTCCGGCACCACCGCGTACCGGGCCACCGCCCGGTGACCGGCCGGCGGGGCGCCCGCCACGGTCAGGCCGACCCGGTCGTCCGGGAAGACCGCGCGGCTCACCCAACCCAGGCCGTCCCCCCGGGAGCGCGGGTCGGTGGCCGGGCCCGCCTGGGTCGTCACGCCGCCCGGTCCGCCCAGTCGAGGTCCAGCCCGAGCCGCTGGCGCAACGCGTCGTTGTACGGCCGGTAGTAGTCGGTCAGCTCAGCGCGGACCGTCGGCTCCAACGGCGCCGAACGTCGATCGTTGTAGACCTTGAAGTTGGGCAGGTCGTACGCCGGCAGACCGAGGAAGTCCAGGGTGCGCCGGTAGGTCGCGCGAGAGTCGCGGTACAGGTCCTCGCTGGGCAGGAAGAGGATCTGCTGCCGGTCGAAGCGCTCCAGCCACGGCTCCAGGTGCTCCAGGTAGCGCCCCCGGGCCCGGTACGTGTACCAGTCGTACGGCTCGCTGAACGACTCCGGTTCGGCGATCAGCCGTTCCCGCTCCCCCGCCGTACGCTCCGGCTCGGCGGCGAGGGCGGCGGCGAAGTCCAGTGGTTCGATGCCGTGGGTGCGGCGTTCCTTCCAGTGCGAGTACGCCCGCTCCACCGGGTCCCTCAGCAGCACGATGAGCTTCACCGTCGGCATCAGCGCGGCGACCCGCTGCGCGGCGAGCGGGTGGAACATGTACAGCGGGGCGGCCTCACCGACCCGGACCGGCCCACCGTGCCGCTTGGCCAGGGCGTCGCGTTGCCGCTCGGTCGGGAAATGCGAGCGGTACCAGGCTTCGCCGCGACCCCAGTGCTCCTCGAAGTAGTGCGCCGACTTGGTGTTCCACGCGGGGAACAGCCGGGGCACCAGCGGATGCTGGATGAGGTAGTTCCACAGCGAGGTGGTGCCGCCCCGTTTGGTCCCGATGATCAGGAAGTCCGGCAGCGGCCGGCGATCGCTGGTGCGAACGCCGTAGTCGACGAGCGACTCCTTCACCCGGGTGGTCACCTGGGTCGGAACCAACTGCTTGACCCGGTCACGCATGGACACCACGACGGACCTCACCTGCCTCTCGTCGATGCCGGGGCGGGTCCGGCGGCCGCGGCCGCGTCGTTCCCTCCACGGATCTGCCTCATGGTCCCCCGGATACCGGCGCGTACCCGGGGCAACGTCAACATGCCGACGCAGCCGGCCAGCAGCACCGCCAGCGCCACCGCGAGGCCGGGCAGACCGCGACCGCCCACCAGTGCGCCGACGCCGGCGGCCAGGCCCACACCGGCGACGGTGGCCACCGCGGCACGCACCATCGCGGCGTCGAACAGTGGCTCCCGAACCACCGACCGGGCGAACCCGGCGGCGGTGAGGTTCTCGGTGGCGATCCCGGCCGCCCAGGCCACCGCCGCGCCCGTCGCGCCGTACAAGGGGATCAGCCAGAGACCCAGCGACACGGTCACCGTCAACCCGGCCACGGCGGCGACCAGGTGCAGGCCGCTGCGCCCGCCCATCAGCAGCAGGCTCTGCACGTTGCCCACTCCGGTGTTGACCAGCATCGCCAGCGCGAGCACCGTCATCGCCGGCACCCCGGCGGTGAACTCCGGCCCGAACAGCTGGAGGAAGGCCAACGCGAAGACCGCCAGCAGCAGGTACACCGGCCAGGACAACACCAGGCCCCAGGTGGTCAGCTGCCGGTGCACGGCCGCCGCGGCGGCCCGCTCGCCCCGCCCGAGCAGTCGGGACAACTGCGGGGACACCGCCACCCGCAGCCCCTGCATGGCCAACTGACCGGCCAGCACGTACCGGCCGACGGCCCCGAACACGCCGGCGTCCGCCGGCCCGGCCAGCGCCGAGGTGAGCAGCACCCCCACCCACATGCTGCCGGCGTCGATGGCCGCCGAGGCGGCCCGGGGCAGCGCGAAGCGCCAGAACGTCAACCAGTCGGCGCGGCGTGGACGCAGCGTCGCCCCCCGGCCCAGCCCGAGCGGGCCGGCGACGAGGGTGAGGCAGACCAGCAGCGCCAACGCCGCCGGCACCAACCAGCCGGTCATGCCGGCGAGCAGACCACCACCGGCCAGCGCGGCGGCGCCGACCAGCACCGGGCGGGCGACCGGCAGCAGCAGGAACTGCACCCCGACGTACGCCCGGATGGGCCGTACGCAGCGCAGCGCCGCCAGCAGCAAAGTCATCGCCACCACCACCGGCACCGCGGCGAACGTGACGGTGAGCAGTGTGTCGCCGCTCGCGCCGGAGCCCTCCAGCAGCCGGGGCGCGAGCGCGTCGGCGGCCAGCACGCCCACACCGGCCACCAGGAGCCCGGCCAGCAGGGGCGGGATCAGCGCCACCGGGAGGATCCGCGCCGCGTCACCGCGCACACCGGCGGTGCGCCGGGGCAGCGCCCACATCAGACCGGTCTCCGCGCCGAGGGTGCAGATCGCGGTGGCCACGGTGACGACACCGATCGCGGCGAAGAACGCGCCCGCGCCGGCAGTGCCGTACCCCCGGGTGATCACGACGGCCAGCACGAACCCGAACAACCCGCTGGTGGCCGCGCCCAGCAGGCCGGCCACCCCGCTGCGCGCGCTGCGGCGGGTCTCGGCCGCGCCGACGTCCCCGGCGGGCGACGGTGTGGCCTGGTCCTGGGCGGGGCCGGACGGCGGCCGGCCCCCGTCGGCACCGGCCGGTGGTCGGGTGACGGCGGTCATGCGGGCACCGTCACGGTGCGCGGGGCCGCCGGCGACGCCCCGACCAGCCGGGTCAGCCGTTCGCGTTCGGTCAGCGCCATCGCGAAGGCGACGGCGAAGAACGCGACCGCCAGGTTCTGGTTCGCCATGCCGTAGAACGGGATCTGCACGAGGCAGACCACCGGCACCACCGCCAACCACTGCCCGGCCGCCGATTTCGCCCGCGCGCAGATCACCGCGGCGGCCCCGAACCACGCCAGGAAGCAGAGAAGCGCGGGTACGCCATGGCTGAACAGCACCATCCACAACTGCCCCTGGGTGCCGATCGGCGCGGCCGCCGACACGGTGTCGACGTTCACCGGAGCGCCGTAGCCCAACCACGGTGACTCCTGCACCCGGCGGATCACCTCGGTGTAGAGCGAGAGCCGGTCGGTGTTGGTGTCACTGGAGTCGACCCGTCTGCTGATCAGCTCGGTGATGGGAATGAACAGTGTGGCCAGCGCGCCGATCACCACCACCCCGACGATCGACGCGGCCACCCGGACGTTGCCGCGCAGGCTGGCCCGCACCCCGAGCACCGCCAGCCCGGCGCCGAGGCTGAGGAACATCGCCCGGTTGAGGGTGAGGAACGCCGGTGCCAGCGACAGCGGCAGCGACGCCAGCAGCGCCCAGCGCAGCAACCCGCGCGGGCGCAGCATGGCGAAGGCCACCACGCACGGCAGGGTCATGGCGTACGCGCTGCCGTAGTTGTTGGTGTACGCGAACGGCGCCGCCGGCCGGTAGATCGGGTTCAGCGAGCGGGCGCTGTACTCAGCCGTGGTGAGGTGCACCATGTCCTGGATGAACGGGGTGCCGGCCACCCCGCCGGGCAGCAGCACCTCCATCGGGGTCGTCATGGCCAGCCGGGGCACCAGCACCCCGAGCCAGCCCAGCGCGACCAGCCCGAACCAGAACGTGCAGAGCGGGGTGAGCACCGCCACCAGGCTGGAGCGTTCCCGGGCGGCGGCGTAGACGTAGACGCCGACCACCAGCGCGGTCAGGTAGAAGGCCAGGCGCAGGGCGAAGGTGAGCAGCGAGGCGGGCGACGACAGTTGGGTGGCGCTGACCACCACGATGGCGAGGAAGAGCAGCCAGATGCCGGCCGCCGGCGGCAGCGGCACCCGCCCCCGGGTGAGCAGCAACGCGAACAGCAGCGCGCCCAGCAGCGGCCAGCCGAGGTAGAACGCGCCGAGCAGCCACCACAGTGGCACCAGGCCGAACATCATCGACAACGGCCAGAGCGGCAGCTGCGGTGGCGCGGACGGCGGCAGCGGCGCGGCCTGCTCCGGAGCGCCTCCGGACGGTGGTTCGGTCGCCGGGGCGCGGGTCACCGACACGCTCAGGCCCGGCCGTTTCGGGTGAGCACGAAGCCCAGCGGGGTGACGCCGGCGGCGCGCAGCCGCTCCACGAGGCGTCGCAGGTCGCTCTGCCGGGTGCGGTCCCGCTCGACGACCACCACCGCGCTGCCCTGCCGGGCGACGGCCACGCCACGCTCGTCGGACTCCGCCGGAGGGGCGTTGAACAGGACCAGACCGTGATCGGCGCCCTGTCGCCAGGTGCCGAACCGGACACTGCCCACTCCCACGGCAACCTCGTCCGGGGCGACGACGCGATTGTTCTCCGGGCGGGCGGACGACACCCGCGGCAAGGTCAGCGTGGCGTCCGGGTCGGTGGACGGGCGGGCGCCGGGCGGGTGCGGGGAGGGTCGACGGGCGGGGGCGCTGTCAGTGGTGGCACCGGCGGCCGGTGTGCTGCCGGCCGGTCGGGGCTTGGGCACCAGCGGCCGGGACGGGTCGATGGGCAGCCGCCCCCGGTCGGCGAGCACGCTGGCCCGCAGCCGCTCGATCCGGCCGCTGTCGTCGGCGACGAAGACCTCCCGGCCGTCGACGGCGAGCGCCACCGCGAGCCCGGCGGTGAGCGCTGTGGCGTCCTCCCGGGCGCTGAGCAGCGCCACCCGGGCGGGCTGCCGGACGCGCTCGGCGACCGCCATCGCCACGTACCGGACGTCGGCGTCGACCGCCCGGGGGCTGCCCCGGAACGCCGGTCGGCGCACGGTGCCGAGCAACGGCAGGCCGGAGGCCTCCCGGCCGTCGGCGACCGAGCGGACCCGCCGGTCGGTCGACTCCCAGAGGTAGGCCAGCACGATGCCGACCAGGGCGCCACCGAGCAGGCCGGCGACCAGGTAGAGCGGCCGGTGCCCGGCGGAGGTGACCAGCGCCTTCTCGGCGGTCTGGGTGACCCAGCCGGGGTTGACGTCGACGGCCGCGATCTCGGTACGGGCGGCGTTGAGCTGGGTGAGCTGGTTGTTGATCCCGGCCAGCTCGGCCACCAGCGCGTCACCGGCGGCGGTGTCCTTGGCGGTGTTCGCCCGCTTCTGCAACGCGGTCTGCTGGCTGACGACCTTGGTGATGCTGGCGTCGTAGGAGCGCAGCATCTCGGCGCGCTGCTGCTCGTACATGGTCCGGCGCACGCTCAGGTAGGCCTCGGCGGCCATGTTGGCGCTCTGCACCGCCCGGTGCGCGTCGCGCGCCTGGTAGGTGAAGCGCAGGATCTGCCCGCCGGTGGGCACCTCGACCTCGAGCGCGTCGCGGATGTCGCGCGGGTCACCGCCGGCCGACTCGGCGAGCCGCTGCACCACCTCGGTGCCGGTGGCGATGCCGCTCTCCACGTTCATGTTGACCGCGCGGTCGGCGCCCGCGCCGCTGGGGGTGAAGGCGTCGGTGACCACCGGTCGGACCGCGACCACCGCGCTCGCGGACAGCGCCGGCGGCACCAGCAGCACGTAGCTGAGCGCGGCGAGCAGACCGACCAGGGCGACCGCCGCCACCAACCGCAACCGGTGCATCGGCACCCGCAGCAGGTCCGTCAGTGTCACGGCCCGGGAGGTACCGGAGGACGGGCCGTCCGTGGGCCAGGGGGCGGGCGCTGCGTCAGTCATGGAACTTCTTCACCGTCTGTTGAGGATTGCCGACGACCACGACGCCGGGTGGTACGTCCGTGCGGACCACCGTCGCCGCGCCGACGACGCTGTCGCGGCCGACCCGCACGCCCTTCAGGACCAGGGCGTGCGCGCCGACCCAGACGTTGTCCTCAAGGACGATCGGGGCCCGGGTGAGCGGGCCCGGCGGTGCGTGCCGCTGTTCGGGAGGCAGGTTGTGGAAGTCGTTGTCGAGCAGCTCGCAGTCCGACAGGAGGCACCGGTCCCCCACCGTCACGGACGTCCAGGTGCCGATCCAGGTGGCGTTGAGCAGACAGTCCGCGCCGACGCGCACCTCGCCGGGGCCGGCGAAGCGGACGAGCTTGTTCAAGCGGGTGCGGTCACCGATGGTCACCCGCACGCCGCGACGCAGCCGGATCCGGCCACGGATCTCCACGTCCCGGCCGAGTGTCAACCGCCGGTAGCGGAGCCGGTACCAGCCGCGTTTGACCGCGAAGACCAGACGCACCGCGCGTCTCGTTCGGATGCCAGCGGCGCCGAGCAACGACCCTCCCCCACGTCGCGGGGCCGGTGGCGGCGGTAGCCGCCACCGGCCCTACGTGAACAATCTACCGATCCTCCGTTACGAACGGTTGACCCTTACTCTACGGAGAAGAACGTCGATGGGGTAGACCAGGACAACTCGGGCGTCGCGGTGCTGACCACGAACCCGGTGGCACCGCTGACCACAGCGGCCGGCGCGGCCGTCGGATCGAACGCCACACTGCGCAGGTTGCCATCGGTGGCCCCGTAGACGATCCGGCCGTTCACCCAGGCCATCCCCCGCACACCGGACCAGTTCTGCCCGGTGCTCGGCAGTGTGAACTCGGTGGCGCCGAGGTAGTTACCGTCGATCTCGAAGTAGCGGTAGAAGAGACTGTTCGCCCCGGTACGGGTGTAGTAGAGCCTGCCGTCGAGGAAGAAGGCACCGGTGAGCAACGCCGGGTTGTACCAGTCGTTGTAGCCGGACGCCTCCCACGGCGAGCCGATCGCGCCGCCGTTGAAGAGCGAGACGTCGATCCGGCTACCGGTGGGCGTGCCGGCCACCGTGTGCGACCAGTAGATCCGGTCGTCGACCCGCCACGTCGCACCGGCCGCCGTGTACGCGGGCTGGCTGACAGTGGTCGCGGTGCCCAGCGCGGTGCCGTCGAACGGCACCTTCGCCACAGTGCCCGGGGCGGTGCTCAGGTAGAGGTTGCCACTGGTGGCCGACGGGGGGTTCTTCGGGGCGATCGTGCGCCCGCCGGCCAGCGGGAACATGCCCAGCCGGCCGTGGTACTCGTCGCCCATGCCGTCGGAGTTGTGCCCGAAGTAGAGGCCGTCCGAACCACGCCACAGCACCGGTACCGACGAACCCCACGCGGTGGTGCCGGCGGGCATCGACGCGCTGCCACTGCGGCGCGGGTTCCAGTTCACCGGCATGCCGGTCGCCGGAGTGACGGCGGCGATGCCGAGCCGGTCGATCGCCCCGTTGCCGGCGTTGTCGCTGGCGTTCGGGTTGTTCAGCCAGCGGAAGTGCCCGCCCAGGTAGATGATGTTGTCCGCCACCTCCACCGAGGTGATGGTGTCGTTGCCGGTGAAGTCGACCCAGGTGGCGAGCTGGCCACTGCCCCGCGCGGCGGTCTCGAAGCGGACCAGGGCGTCGCAGTAGGCGGACGGCCAGCCCGCGCCGCCGTTGGTGCCGACCACGAACCAACTGCCGTCGCCACCGAACTTCACGTCCTGCACGTAGTGCACGAAGGTCGCCGGCGAGGCGCACGGCGCGACGAACTTCTCGGTGCTCCAGTCCAGCACCGCGGGCGTCCCGGAGACGTCCACCAACGCCATCTGGTTGCGCGGCAGGCCGTTGACGAGCGTGAAGTTGCCGCCGACGACCAGGGTGTCGCCGTCCGGCGCGACGTCGATGGCCCAGACGTACGACGTGGTGCTGTGCCGCCCCACCGTGGCGTCGATGCTGAAGCTCGGGTCGATCGCGCCGGTGGTCGCGTTGAGCCGGCCGAGACCCACGTGCGCGGTGCCGTTGAGCCAGTTGAACGCACCGGCCACGTACAGCCAGTTGCCGGACAGCGCCAGGTCGCGGACCGTGCCACCGTCGGAACGCCCGACCCAGCTGTCGATGATCGCGCCGGTCGACGGGTTGAGCGCCACCAGGTTCTTGCGGGAGACGCCGTTGACGTTCTTGAAGGCGCCGCCGACGATCAGCGTGCCGCCGGGGCCGGCGATGAGGGTGTTGACCGCGCCGTCGAGCACCGGAAGGAAGGTGGTCGACATGGTGCCGGTGGTCCGGTCGTACGCGAAGAGGTAACGCTGCGTGATCCACGCGGAACTGGCGGTCTGCCGGAGCTGGGTGAAGCTGCCGCCGACGAAGACCGTGTTGCCCACCTGCGCGAAGGCGCGGGTTTCACCGTCCCGGGCGTGCGGGGTCGCGTCGGCGGGGTTCGCCGACACCAGCGTCGCCGTCGTCGGGGCCGGCACCACAGCGGCCGACGCGGTGGTGGGCACGCCCAGAGCTGCGGCGATGATCGCCAACGCGACCATCCCCGCCCGAGTACGACGTCGTCCTGCGGAACGCCACAAGTGCGGAAGTATGGGCACGCTGCGCCTCCAGATTGGATGAGAACCCGAGGTAGCGTGCCTCGTCCAGCCTGGTTAACAAAATCCGCCGATTGGGCGGTGCATGAATCCGCAAGCCGACAGAACGCCGGAGGATCGGTTGCGCGACCCCCCGGCGAACGCCGTCCGGTCAGTTCATTCGGGTCGTCAGCGGCTACCTCCGGTGGGTTGCCGCAGGTAGGAGTCCTTGCCGGCCTGCGTGAAGCCCGCCACCGCCGCGGCGTCGTGGTTCATCGTCATGTCACAGGTCGACGTGCGGCTGGTCATACCGGCCGAGTTGAAGTAGATGGCCGCCTTGATCTTCGGGTGCGCCTTCAACGCCGCTGGGAACTCCTGGAACCAGCGCTGCTTGGCGCCCGGGTCGGCGGAGTTGAAGTTGGTGCCGAACTCGGCGAGCATCCGGGGCTTGCCGGCGCCGATGCCGTTGTCGTCCAGCCAACGGTAGAAGCCACCGATCGTCGTGCTCGGGCTCTTCCACACCGTGCTGCCGTTGCAGACGTGGAAGTTGTACGGGTCGTAGGCGACCCAGTCGACGTACCGGTCACCGGGGTACAGGCCGGCGTACCGGGAGTAGTGCCCCGACCAGCCCATCATCGTCCAGACCCAGACCGCGTTGGTCGCGCCGGCGCTGGCGAACCGCTCGTGGACGTAGCGCCAGGCCCGTACGAAGTCGGCGTCGCTGCCCTTGTTCGGCTCGTCCTCCGGCTCGTGGTCGAAGCCGATGAACACCGGTACGCCGGCGGCCCGGATCCGGCCGGCGACCGCGTCGATCGTCGCGTCCTGCTTGCCTCCGTAGACATCGGACCACTTGAGGGTCGTGCCGGCGGAGAAGTCGCGGGACTCCCAGGCGAAGAACATCAGACGGCCTTCGCGCATCTGCTGCTGTTCGTACACGTCGGGGAAGGCGCCGTTGCTGCCCGAGTTGGAGAAGTCGTGGTAGCGGTGCACGATGTCGAACTTGCGCCCGACCTGCGCCTCCACGTCCGCGACGGCCTTGCCGTGGTCCCAGCCGCCGGCCGCTCCGGCCGGCGAGTACATGCCCCACCAGGCGCCACAGGACGGGACGAGCTTGTCCGAGACGGACCCACACTTGCCGGCCGGCAGGGTGCCGGTGGGGCTCGGGGTCGCCGTCCGGGTCGGGGCGACGGTCGGCGACGGCTTCGGCGCGGCGGTGGTCGGTGACACGCTCGGCGCCGGCGGCGGCGCCGGCCGGGTGGTCGTCACCGGCGACGGCCGGGACCCGAGGTCGTAGCTGATCACCAGGCTGGGTCGCAGGTCCGGGTTGCGGTTCTCGACCGACGCCCAGTAGATCCGGCTCTCCAGGCCGCTCTGCGCCAGCGAGACCGTCCAGGTGCCGTTGCCGGTGACCAGCTTGGAGACGTCCCACTCGTTGACGCCCTTGGACACGCTGGTCACGCTGTCCAGCGCGGCGCCGGCCGGCGTCAGCGGAGGCCGCGACTCGCGGGCACTCAACGGCGACGCGTGCGCCGTCACCGTGGCGGCGAACTGCTGCCAGGCGTGCATCCGCAGCGTCGCCCGGACGTTGACCGCGGCGGCCGGCACGGTGGTCACCGCGAACTCGATGACCGCCTCGCGGCCACCGCGCGGGTTGCCGTCGCAGCGCGTCGCGCAGGTCGCGAGGGTCGTCTTGGCCGCGTTGTCACCGTCCTGCGTCACCGCGGTCGCGGTGGTGTCCGCCGCCGCCCGGATCGACAGGTCGTCGCTGGCCAGCAGCGGCATCATGGTCGCCACGATGCCGGCCACCACCGAACCGCCGACCACGCCGATGGCAATCGCCTTACGCCGGGGTCCGGAACGGAACCGGGTGATGCGGTGCAGTCCGTGCCTGGTCAAGGAAACTCCCTGTGTCTGCGTCCATAACGGTGAGCAGCGTATCGATGACCAGCACAGGTCGCAGGTAGGACAGTTTTCCGTAAGCGCGTCTTAACCGTCAGCTAAGGTGTGGACGCTTCAGCCGGCGCGAGCCGCCGCCAGCGCGGCGGCCATCGCCGCCCTCGGCGCGACCACGCCGGTGAACTGCTCGAACTGCCCGACCGCCTGGGCCAGCAACAGATCCAGGCCCGAGACGATCCGGCAGCCGGCCGCGTCGGCGGCGGTCGCCAGCGGCGTCGGCCACGGGTCGTAGAGCGCGTCGAAGAGCACAGTGCCCGGCCGCCAGGCCACCGCGCCGGCCAGCGGGTCGGCGACGCCCTTCGGCACTGTGGAGACGACCACGTCGGCGGTCGAGAGGTGCCGGGGCGCATCGGCCCATGGGGCGGGCGTCAGCGTGACACCCACGGCGTCGGCCACCGGCCGTAGCTCGTCGACCGCCTCCGGTCGGCGGGCCACCACCGTCACCGCCGAGCAGGCCAGCTGCGCGGCGGCGGCGAGCGCGGCGCGGGCCGTCCCACCGGCACCGAGCACCGTCACGGCGGCACCGGCACTCACCCCGGCGTCGGTGAGGACGTGCACCATGCCGGCGACGTCGGTGTTGTCCGCGTACCAGGAGCCGTCCGGACGGCGTACCAACGTGTTGGCCGCGCCGACGGCGGCGGCGACCGGCGAGGCGGCGTCGGCCACCGCGAGCGCCGCCTCCTTGCCCGGCATGGTCACCGACAACCCGGCCCACTCCGGGCCCAGGCCGACGACCAGATTCGGCAGCTCCGCCGCCGCGCACTCGATCCGGGTGTACGACCACCCGGTCAGTCCCGCCGCCGCGTAGCCGGCGTTGTGAATCACCGGGGAGAGGGAGTGCGCGATCGGTTTGCCGAGCACCGCCGCCCGCCGCCTGAGCGCCATCAGATGATCCCGGCCTCCCGGGCCTTGGCCTCGTTGCGCTGGTGCTGCTCGTACGTCTCGGCGAACTCGGAGTGGCCCTCCTTGTCGATGGCCACGAAGTAGAGCCACTTGCCCGGCGGCGTGTTCATCGCCCCTTCCAGGGCCTCCTTGCCGGGGTTGTTGATCGGGGTGGGGATCATGCCCCGCAGCTTGCGGTTGTACGGGTTCTTCGGGTCGTCCAGCTCGGCCGCGGTCATCTGCTTGGACGACTTGGTCGGCTTGCCGATCGACTCCAGGTAGTAGTTGACGGTGACGTCCATCTCCAGGCAGTTGCAGTTGAACTCGCCGTACGCCCGGTTGTAGGCCACCCGGGCTACCTTGCCCAGGTCGTCCTTGTTGCCCGCCTCGGCCTGGGCCAGTGAGGCCACGATCAGTGCCTCGTACGGGCTGACCTTGCGCTTCTCCTGCACCTGGTCGGCGAACTTCATCTCCCCGGTGACGGAGAGGAAGCGATTCACCATCAGCTTGAGGATGCTCTCCGCGGTGGACTTCGGCGGAATCTCGTAGGTGTCCGGGAAGAGGAAGCCCTCGACGGACTTGACGATCTTCTTACCGTCGTCGCGCTTGAACCACCAGTCCGGGACGCCGAGCGCCTCCGGGTCCTTCGCGGCGGCCTGGAAGTCCTTGACCGGGATCTTGGTCTTCTCGGAGAGCAGCTTGTAGATGTTGAAGCTCGTGCGGCCCTCGGGGATCGTCAGCCCGTTGACGATCTTGTTCTTCAGGTCCAGCATCGCGGCGACGGCGTTCTCACCGCTCATCTGCTTGCGCAGCTTGTACGTGCCCGGCTGGATGTTCTTGCTGCGCGACTCGGCCTCGGCCGCCTCGATGAAGGCCTTCTGGCTCTTCACCACATCGGCCGCCACCAGGGCGTCGGCCATGTCGGCGAGCAGCGCGCCGTTCTTGATCTCGACGGTGATCTCACCGGCCCCGCTGCCGTCGTAGTCGGGGGTGACGAAGTAGTTCTGGATCCGGTCGAAGCCGTAGAACGCGCCGCCGCCGATCGCGCCCAGCAGGACCAGGGCCATCAGCAGTGCCAGGAATGTCTTGCCCCGGCCGCCGCCGGACCCGCTCTTGCGCTTGCGGAAGCCGCGCCGGTGCCGACCCTTCTCCCCCCGCTCCGGCTCGTCGAACCCAAGGTCCAGATCGTCGATCATTACGTCCGCCTCCGCTGCGCGTCCAGCCAGCTCTGCAGGATCTCCACCGCGGCCGCCTGATCGACAACCGCACGTTGACGTTTACCTCGGACGCCACGCTCGGCAAGCCTACGAGAAGCGACCACGGTCGACATCCTCTCGTCAGTGAGCGTTACCGGGACAGGCGCTATCACATCGACCAGTCGGTCAGCGTACGCCTTCACGTGGGCGGCCGCAGGGCCGTGCTTGCCGGCGAGGTTGACCGGAAGGCCGACGACAACCCCCACCGCCTCGTGCTCGGCCACCAACGCGGCCAGCTCGGCGAGGTCGCTCGGCACCGCGTCCGGCCCCGCCGTGAGGTCACGGGCCAGGGTGACCAGCGGCGTCGCCAGGATCCCGTCCGGGTCCGAGCGGGAGACACCCACCCGCACCTGACCGACATCCACGCCGATCCGCACCCCACGCGTCAGCTCAGCCACCGACGGTCACCACCGGCCAGGTACGAACCAGGGCGGACCAGATGGCCCGCCCTGACCCACAGTAATGATTGATCACGCCTCGGTGATCGCCTTCTCGACGGTGAGCAGCAGGGTCGGCGCCTCGGCCGCGGGCAGACCGCAGCCCTGCGCCAGGTCCGGACTGCCACCGCCGCGCCCCGAGAACGCCGCCTTCACCAGATCCGACGCCGCGAGGCCCCGACCGCGCGCCGCCGCGTTGACCGCCACCACCAGGGACGCCTTGCCGTTCGACCGGGCCGCCACCGCGACCACCGCCGGCCGCGCCGGGTCGATCTTGCCGCGGATCTCCTGGGCCAGGGTGCGCACGTCGTTGCCGGCCGCGCCCTCCGGCGCCTCGGTGCCCACGTACGCGACCCCGCGCACGTCCTTGGCCTGGGCCGCGAGCGCCGCCGCGCCACCCAGCACCAGCTGGGCGCGCAGCTTCTCCAGCTCCTTCTCGGCGTCGCGCAGCTGGGTGACGGTCTGCTCCACCCGGTCGGCGACCTGGTCGTTGGGCACCCGGTACAGCTCGGCCAACCGGGAGACCAACAGGTGCTCCTTGGCCAGGAAACCGAACGCGTCCATGCCGACCAGCGCCTCGACCCGGCGGACACCGGAACCGATCGACGACTCGGAGAGGATCTTCACGAGGCCGAGCTGGGCCGAGCGGGCCACGTGCGTGCCGCCGCACAGCTCCCGGGCGTAGTCACCCACCTCGACGACCCGCACCTCCTCGCCGTACTTCTCGCCGAACAGCGCCATCGCGCCGATCCGCCGCGCCTCGTCCAACGAGGTGATGAAGGCGTGCACCTCCAGGTCGGCCAGCAGCACCTCGTTGACCTGCTGCTCCACGTCACGCAGGACGCTCGGCGACACCCCCGTCGGGGTGTTGAAGTCGAACCGGAGCCGACCGGGGGCGTTCAGCGACCCGGCCTGGGTGGCCGACTCACCGAGGAAGTTCCGCATCGTCTGGTGCACCAGGTGGGTGGCGGTGTGCGACCGGGAGATCGCCCGCCGCCGGGTCGTGTCGATCTCGGCGAAGCCGGCCTCACCGGCGCGCACCTCACCCCGGATCACCCGGGCCCGGTGCACGATCAGGCCGGGCACCGGCTGCTGCACGTCGAGCACCTCGACCTGCCCGCCACCGACCGTGATCATGCCCTGGTCGGGCTGCTGGCCACCGCCCTCGGCGTAGAACGGGGTGGTGTCCAGCACCAACTCGATGGTGTCACCCTCGGTCGCCGCCTGGCGCGGGCCGTCGGCGCCGAGCAGCGCCCGCACCGTCGACTCGCGGGACACCTCGCTGTACCCGGTGAACGTCACCGGCCCACCCGCGTCGAGCACCGAACGGTACGCCGACAGGTCCACGTGCCCCGTCTTGCGGGCCTGCGCGTCCGCCTTCGCCCGGGTCCGCTGGTCGGCCATCAGCCGCCGGAAACCCTCGTCATCGACAGTGAGGCCCTGCTCGGCAGCGATCTCCAGGGTCAGATCGATCGGGAAGCCGTACGTGTCGTGCAGCTGGAACGCCTTCGCACCGGACAGGGCGGAGCCGCCCGCCGTGCGGGTCTCCGCGATCGCGGTGTCCAGGATCGTCGTCCCCGCCCGCAGGGTGGACAGGAACGCCTCCTCCTCCGCGTACGCGTAATCCGCGATCCGGTCGAAGTCGGTCGCCAGCTCCGGGTACGACGGGGACATGCAGTCGCGGGCCACCGGCAGCAGCTCGGGCAGCGCCCGGTCCTGCCAGCCGAGCAGCCGGATCGACCGGATCGCCCGACGCATGATCCGGCGCAGCACGTACCCGCGACCCTCGTTCGACGGGGTCACCCCGTCGCCGATCAGCATCAACGCCGTCCGAACGTGATCGGCGATCACCCGCAGCCGGACGTCGTCCGGGTGCGACTCGCTGGCCACGTGTCCGGAGTGCGCGCCGTACCGCTTACCGGTCAGCTCCGCCGCCCGGGTCAGGATCGGCCGGACCTCGTCGATCTCGTACAGGTTGTCGACGCCCTGCAGGATCGAGGCCATCCGCTCCAGGCCCATGCCGGTGTCGATGTTCTTCGCCGGCAGGTCACCCAGGATCGGGTAGTCCTCCTTGGTGGTACCCGGGCCCCGCTCGAACTGCATGAAGACGAGGTTCCAGTACTCCATGTAGCGGTCCTCGTCGACCGCCGGCCCACCCTCACGGCCGTACTCCGGGCCCCGGTCGTAGAACAGCTCCGACGACGGGCCGCACGGCCCGGGGATGCCCATCGACCAGAAGTTGTCCGCCTTGCCCCGGCGGACGATCCGCTCGGCGGGCACCCCCACCGACCGCCAGATCTCGTACGCCTCGTCGTCGTCGAGGTAGATCGTCGGCCAGATCCGATCCGGATCGAGCCCGTAACCACCCTCGGCGATCGGCTTCGTGGACAACTCCCACGCCAGGGGGATCGCCCCGGCCTTGAAGTAGTCACCGAAGGAGAAGTTGCCGTTCATCTGGAAGAACGTGCCGTGCCGGCTGGTCTTGCCGACCTCGTCGATGTCCGGGGTGCGGATGCACTTCTGCACGCTGACCGCCCGCTGGTACGCGGGAGTCTGCTGACCCAGGAAGTACGGGACGAACTGCACCATGCCGGCGTTGACGAACAGCAGGTTCGGGTCGCTGATGGCGGGCAGCGGAGCGGACGGCACCACGGTGTGGCCATTCGCCTCGAAGTGCGCGAGGTACCGCCGCTTGATCTCCGCCGTCTTCATCGCTGGTGTTCCTCCGGAAAGATTTCTCGATCGCCGATCCGCGGGTCTTCCCGCAGGTCGGCGAACTGATCGTCGAACGCCTCGCCCTGGGCGAACGCCTGGTGGATCTCCTGCTCGCGTTCGGCCATCCCGACCCGGACGTCCTCCACGAAACTACGCAGCGACTCAACGAGGCCGCCAGCGGATTCCGTCAGCGAGCTGGCGATGCCGGCCGGCGTGTACGCCTGCGCGGTCCGGGTCGCCCGACGTACCACGATCACGCCGACGGCCACCCCGACGCCGAGCCAGAACAAGCGCTTCATGTCCCGCTACCCCCTGGTCCGGCCGGTCAGCTGTTGCCGCGTCGCGCGGCCCGTCGCTGCTGCTTGATGGTGTCGCGCACCTGGCGCTCGGTCTCGGCGTGCCGACGGCCGGCGGCGGCCTTCCGCACGCCGTAGCCGAACGCGGCCACCTTGACCAACGGGTTGGCGGCCGCGGCGGAGACGACGGTGGCCAGGTTGGCGACGTTGGCGGTGACGTTCTGCGCGTGGCTGGTCATGGTGTCGACCTTCGCCAACTGCAGGTTCACCCCGTCGAGCGAGGTCTGCACCTGCTCCAGCGCGGTGTTGACGTTCTTCACAGTGGTGTTCACGTCGCCGAGCAGCGGCGCCGTCCGATCGTTGAGGTCGTTGATCATGCGGGTGGTGGCGTCAACCGTGTGCCGCAGCCGCAGGATGGGCAGCGTCAGGATGAGCACCAGCACCGCGAACGCGGATGCCGCGATCAGCGCCGCGATCGCTCCAATGTCGCCCATGCCTGTCCTCCTCATGCAGAGTTCCGCAGGACCCGACGTCCTCGGAACGCACCACCATGACACCCGGGCCGGCCGCCGAGCCGTCGGCGTTGACCGACGGCGGGCGTGCCCGCCAGCCCCAGACCCTACCGTCCGTGATGGAGACCGGCTCAGGACGGTGAGGGTGTCAGCTCGCCCAGCGGATCCGCACTGACAGTGGGGAACGGATCCTCACCGGTCAGTGACGGGTCGGTGGTCGGCTGCGGCCTGGTCCGCTCGTCGTCGATCGCATTGCGCACCTTCACCGACACCAACGAGCCGGTGCACTCGGTCGCAGCGGCCGACGGGTCACCGGACGGCACGACTGCCGGCTCGCCGTCCACCGGCGGTGGCACGCAGGTCGGCTCGCGGACCCACAGGTCGAGGGTCAGCTCGTCGCGACGCCAGCAGGTGTAGCTGCCCTTCGTCTGCTGCTCCGGGCAGCGGCTCACCTTCCACGGCCGCCACCCGTCCGCACGCAGCGCGTCCTCGTAGACCCGCGCGGTCTCCTCGGGCGCCTTCTCCGAGGTCACGGTCCGCTCCCGCAACCGGCAGTCGATCAGGCACCACCGGCTGCCGCTGACGTCGTCGACGGTCTTCGCGGCCGCCCAACCGGGCACGTTGAGCTGGTCCAGGTTGTCGAAGACCGGGTCACGGCTCAGCGTCCGGAGGCCGAAGAAGAGCGGCACCGCGCCGAGCAGCACGACACTGACCAGCACCAACACCGCCGCGCGGAGGCGGCGTCGTTCCCGGGTCTGCCGGCGTTCCTCGGAACGGGCACCCGGCGCGGCGTCGTCGTCCGGCACGTCCTGGCCAGCCG
>NZ_JAGPXZ010000360.1:0-6023 GCF_018070305.1 Micromonospora sp. M51
CCACCGCGAACGGAACCATCAGGCCGATCGCGAACAGGGTCACCAGAAACTCGCGGCCCCGGAAGGCGTACCGCGCGAAGACGAACGCGGCCATCGCCGCCGCGGCGACGACGATGACGGTGCTGCTCACGGCGATGAGCAGACTGTTGCCGAGCTGCCGCCAGAACACCTCGGACATCAGGATGTCCGTGTAGTTCGACGGCAGCCAGGGGTCGGGCCAGCCCAGCGGATTGGTGGAGAGCTGACCGTTGTCCTTGAAGCCGCCGAGCACGCCGAACCAGACCGGTACGACGATGAGTGCTCCGACGAGGACGCAGACGAGGTGCAGCACGAGGCCGCGGGTCCGCTGGGCGCGGTTCACGGTCATCGCGGGCCTCCCTGGTTGGTGATCGCGCCCGCGGTGTCCCGGCGCAGGACGATGCGCTGGTAGAAGAGAGCGAAGACGAGACTCAGCAGGAACATGACGATGCTGATCGCGCTGGCGTAGCCGACCTCGAAGCGGCGGAAGCCGTACTCGTACATCGTCACGGCCATGGTCTCCGACGAGTGGATCGGGCCGCCCCGGGTGAGCACCCAGACCATGTCGAACAGTTGGATGGTGCCGATGACCGACAGGAAGACGCTGATGCGGATCGTCGGCCCGAGCAGGGGCAGTGTGACGTGCCGGAACGCCTGCCAGGCGGAGGCGCCGTCGGTCACCGCGGCCTCGGACAACTCCTTGGGGATGCCCTGACGGGCGGCGAGGAAGAGCATCATGTAGAGGCCGAAGTATTTCCAGGACACCACGAGGAAGACGGCGTACAGCACGGTGTCCGGGTCGGCGAAGACCGTGCCGGCGTCGGCGCTCAACCACGTCGCGATCGCGTCGCCCAGGCCCCGGTTGGGTGAGAACACCAGGTCGAACAGGACGGCCGTGGTGACCTCGGAGAGCACGTACGGCGCGAAGAAGATCAGCCGGTACGCGGCGCGACCCCGCAGTGGCTGGTTGAGCAGCATGGCCAGGGCCAACGCCGCGGGCAGCTGGACGACCAGGGACAGCAGCACCAGGACGAAGCCGCGCCAGAGGTCACCCCGGAAGGTCGGGTCCTGGAAGGCGCGGGTGTAGTTGTCCAGCCCGATGAAGTTCTCCGGCAGCCCGAAGCCGTTCCACTTGTAGAGGCTGGCGTAGCTGGCCACCAGGATGGGGGCGACGACCAGCAGCAGGAACAGCACCAGGGCTGGGGTGAGAAAGATGGCGAGGACGCCGCCGCGGCCCGGCCGGGGCTGGCGGCCGCGCTGTCGCACGGTGCCCGGCCCCGGTGCCGGCGGGTCCGTCGCCGGGTCGCCGCGCCTGGCGTCCGACACGGTCGATGGCCTGGTCATGCCTGCTCCACAGGGGGTTCTCCGGCTACGGATGGGTGGGTGGTCACGGTCAGACGGTCTTCGCCACCTGCGTGATGTCCTTGACGATCTGCGCGGGCGACTTGTTGCCGGCGACCAACTCGGCGACGCTGTCGTTGATCTGCGAACCGAGCGCCGGCGCGTACGCCTGGTCGAGGTAGAGCTGGAAGCCGGTGTAGCTGGCCAGGGTCTCCGCGAGGAGCTTGCCGTTGGCGTCGGGGATGGCCGTCGCGGCCTCCCGCACCGTCGGTAGCACCGCGCCGGTCCGCGCCGACTTACGCTGGTTGTCGGCGCTGAGCAGGAACTTCAGGAAGTCGGCGGTGGCGGCGGGGGCGTCCTTGCCGATGGCGAAGCCGTTGCCGCCGCCGAACACCTCAGTCGTGGCGCCCTTTCCACCGTCGACAGTGGGGAAGGGGAAGAAGCCGAGCTTGTCGCCGAGGCCCTTCTTGCTGGTGGAGCTGGAAGCCTGGACCGCGGGTGCCCACTGCCCCATCAGCTCCATCGCCGCGCCGCCGTTGCCCATGGCGGCGGCCTGGCCGTCGGGCGTCCCGTACGCCGCACCGAGGAACCCCTTCTGGAACGGCTGCAGGTCGACGAGTTCCTTCAGCCGATCGCCGGCGGCGACGAGGTCAGGCGAGTCGAAGTTCTTGTCGTCGACGGCCTTCTGCAGCGCGCCCACCCCGCCGACGCGCATCGCGAGGTAGGACCAGTAGTAGTGGGCCGGCCACTTGTCCTTGCCGGCCAGGGCGATCGGCGTGATGCCGGCGGCCTTGAGTTGCCGGACCGCGTCGAGCACGCCCGTCCAGGTGGTGGGCGCGGCGGTGATGCCGGCGCGGGTGAAGAGGTCCTTGTTGTACCAGAAACCGACCATGCCGATGTCGAACGGAACACCGTAGATCTTGCCGTCGATCGTGTACGGCTCCAGGGCGGCGGGCAGCAGGCCCCCGATCCACGGCTTCACGTCGTCGGTGATGTCCTTGACCAGGCCCGCGTCCACCTGCTGCTTGAGAACGCCACCACCCCAGGACTGGAACAGGTCGGGCGGGTCACCTGCCTGGGTGGCGGTGGTGAGCTTGGCCTTGAACGCCTCGTTCTCCAGCGGCTGGATGTCGAGGGTGACGTTGGGGTGTGCGGCCTTGTACTCGCTGGCCAGCGCCGCCCAGACCGGAAGCATCGGCTCGGTGTTCTGGATGTGCCACCAGTTGATGGTCTGCGGGGCGTTCGGGTCGCTGGGCTCGTCGTCGCCGCACGCGCTCAGCAGACAGGCGCCGGCGCCGGCACCGGCGAGACCGAGCAGCGTTCGACGGGAAAGGTACGTGGTCATGATCCATCCCTTCGGGGACTCACGGGGGTGCTCGAACGCCGGCCGAGCCGGCCTGTGGGGATCCACGGATCTCCGAAACTTTCAATGCTTCGCCGGTAATACCGATCGATGGCCGGCACGCTACGAGCTGTCGCCTCACCGGTCAATACCTCTGTCCTAATACGAAAAGACCGGCTAGCGTAGGCACGACCTTCAATGGCCCCGGATCGCGAGTTTCCGGAAGTTGCAGACCGCCCGCCGAGAGGAGCGCTCGTGTCGACCGACATCGCTGACGTGGCGACCGCTGCCCGGTCGATCCGCAATCCCGTCCTCGCCGGCTTCCACCCGGACCCGTCGATCCTGCGCGTCGGCGACGACTACTACCTGGCCACCTCGACCTTCGAGTGGTACCCGGGGGTGCGCGTGCACCACTCGCGCGATCTGGTGAACTGGCGCAGCCTCGGTGGGATCATCACCGAACGGCGGCTACTCGATCTGCGCGGCTGCGGCGACTCCAACGGGGTGTGGGCGCCCGATCTGACGTACCACGACGGTCTGTTCCACCTCGTCTACAGCGACGTGGCCAGCTTCGCCAGCGGCTACTGGGATCCGCAGAACTTCCTGGTCACCGCCGAGGACATCACCGGCCCCTGGTCCGATCCGGTGACACTGCACGGGCGCGGGTTCGACGCGTCGCTGTTCCACGACGACGACGGCACCAGCTGGTTGCTGGGCATGAGCGCGGACTGGCGACCCGGCCGTGACCGCTTCGGCGGCATCGAGATCCAACGCTACGACCCGGCCGCGCGCCGGCTGGTCGGCAGCCCCCGCATCGTGTTCACCGGCTCCCCGGCCGGGCTCACCGAGGGTCCACACCTGTACCGCCACGACGGCTGGTACTGGCTGATCACCGCCGAGGGCGGCACCAGCTGGGAGCACCAGGTCACCATGGCGCGCTCCCGGGAGCTGTTCGGGCCGTACCAGGTGGACCCGGACGGGCCGCTGCTCACCTCCTGCGGGCGACCCGAGCTGCGGTTGCAGAAGGCGGGTCACGGCAGCCTGGTCCGTACCCAGCACGGCGAGTGGTACCTGGCCCACCTGGTCGGCCGACCGTACTCGCCGCTGGGCAACTGCGTGCTGGGCCGGGAGACCGCTATCCAGCGGGTGGAGTGGCCATCGGGCGGTTGGCCGCGGGTCGCCGCAGGGGTGCCCGCGGACGAGGTCGTCGCACCCGATCTGCCCGCCCACCCGTGGCCGGCGGAGCCCGAGACGGACCACTTCGACGCCCCGGAGCTGGGCCGCTGCTGGTCGACGCTACGACGGCCGGCCACCGCGGACTGGGTCGACCTGCACAGCCGCCCGTCGTACCTGCGGATCCACGGCGGGCAGTCGCCGGTCGGCCGACAGGCACCCAGCCTGGTCGGGCGGCGCGTCGGCGCGATGGAGTGCTCGCTGGAGACCGTGGTGGAGTTCGCGCCGGCCGACCACCGTCAGCTCGCCGGGATCACCGCCTACTACAACACCCTCAACTGGCACCACCTCTACCTGACCCGGGCCGACGACGGGCGGACGGTGCTGGAGCTGCTCAGCTCCGACAACGGGCGGCGCACCGCGTACCCCGAGCTGAGCGTCGATGTCGACGGCGTCACCCAGGTCGGACTGCGGGCCGTCTTCGACGGACCGGCGGTGCGCTTCGAGTACGACCTCGGCACCGGTTGGCAGCGGCTACCTGTCGAGCTGGACGCGACCATCCTCTCCGACGAACACGCCGCGCTGATCATCGACGGTGAGCCGGCGGCGTGGGGCTTCACCGGGGCCTTCCTCGGCCTGTGGGTGCAGGGCCTGGGCGGCGGCGACGTACACGCCGACTTCGACCTCGCCACCTACCGGGAGCGGTGACCACGCGGACGGCACTCGGCGGGTGCCGTCCGCGTTCCCACCCGTCCTACCTGACCTGGGCGGCGACAGTGCGCAGCTGGCCGAGGGTGGTGCGGAAACCGTGGCCGGACGCGGCCGGGTCCTCGGTGAGCAGACCACTGACGGCCATGGCCTGCGAGCGGGTCACGGCGACGGCCTCCGCGCCGGCCCCGCTCACGTCGAACACCCCGAAGTCGCCACTGAGCGTCCGGAACGTCGGGGCCGTCGGGTCCTTGGCCAGGTAGAGCACCACGACCTGGCCCGCCTCCAGGGTGGACATGTGCGCCGCGTCCGGCACACCGCTGGGCAGGCTGGCGAGCGTGATCCGCGCCCCGGCCCGCACTGTCGATCCGGTCGCCGCGCGCAGCACCTCGTCGACCCGGAAACCGGCCGCCTCGACCTCGCCCCGGACGACCAGGTCGGCGGCCTCGCTGAGCTGCTGCACGGTGCCGTACCCGCGCAGCTTGCCCTTGATCGGCGGGGCGGCGCTGCTGGGCGTTGCGGCGCTGCTCGGGGCGGCGCTGCTCGGGGCGGCGCTGCTCGGGGCGGGTGCGGCGTCCTGGTCGGCGTCGGCGCTACCGCACGCGGACAACGCCGCCGCGGCGAGCACGGCGGCGGCGGTGGCCACCAGAGACCGGGTACGGCGCAGGTCGACTGCCATGGAACACTCCTTGCGTCTCGGTGCCGTCCCGGGGCGTCTCGCCCGGAACGCGGCACTGCTTACGCCTTCTATCTGTGCGCTCCGGGCGGCGGGTTCCATCTTTTCGGGCTCGCTGGCGCTTTGTCAGACTCAGCCGCGCTCGCTGGCGAGCTGGCGGAGGTCGGCCAGCGTGGTGACGAACGCGCGGCCCGCCCCGGTGGCGTCCTCGGTGCGCAGACCGGTCACCGACATCGCCGACGACCGGCTGGTGGCCGTCTCCCCGGCGAGGTCGAAGATCCCGAAGTCGCCGCTGAGCGGGGCGTAGACGCGCGCCTGCGGGTCGCTGAGGGCCAGGTAGAGCACGCTCGGCCGGCCGGGCCACCCGGCCGATTCGGTGCCCACCGTGATCTCCGTGGAGACCGGGGCGACCGGGTCGCGATAGAGCACCTCGGCCACCCGGTAGACGCTCCGCCCGTCCGCCACCGACACGACCTCACCCTGGACCACCAGGTCCGCCGAGTCGGTGAGTTCGCGCACCGTGCCGTACGCCCGGATCTTGGCGACCGCGCCCGGCGGCGGGAGGCGGGCGGCCGAGCGGCTCGCCTGCGGCGACGGCAGCGCCGCCGGGGGTTCGTCGCCCGAGCTGACGGCGAGCCCGGCGCCGGCCGCCGCGACCAGGACCAGGACCAGCGCGGCCAGCGCGAGCGCCGGGCGCCGCAACACCCGGGGCGAGCTGTGGGTACGCGACTCCCGCGCGATCGCCGTCAGCAACCGGTCGCGGTG
>NZ_JAGPXZ010000361.1:0-6020 GCF_018070305.1 Micromonospora sp. M51
GGCGCCCACGTCGGTCAGCCCGCGCCACCAGATGCCGAGCACCAGCAGCGGGCAGAAGCTCGACGCGGCGACCGCGAAGGCCAGCCCGACGACCTGCGACACGTCCAGCCCGGAGACGTGCAGTGCCAGCACCGCCGGCACACCACCGGCGATGACGGTGGCGAGCC
Source organism: Micromonospora sp. M51 (assembly GCF_018070305.1). Classification (NCBI taxonomy): domain Bacteria; kingdom Bacillati; phylum Actinomycetota; class Actinomycetes; order Micromonosporales; family Micromonosporaceae; genus Micromonospora; species Micromonospora sp. M51. The sequence goes on from NZ_JAGPXZ010000361.1 coordinate 168, forward strand.
GGAAACCGCGTACCGAGCCCCGACCGAGCACGTCCGTCGAGATCACCCCGGCGACGCTGGTCAGCACCCCGGACGAGGAGGAGAGGAACGCCGCGAACGCGCCCGCCGCGACCAGCGCGGCGAGCAGCCGCCCGACCAGCCCGTCACCCAGGGCCGCGCCGGGTAGCAGCACCACCACCGCGTCGGTCTGGCCGCTGAGCAGCAGTTGCGGGGTGTAGATCCGGCCGAGGACCCCGTACAGGGTGGGCAGCAGGTAGAAGACGCCGACCAGGGCCAGCACGACCAGGGTGGTCCGGCGGGCCGCCGCGCCGTCCGGGTTGGTGTAGAAGCGCACCAGCACGTGCGGCAGGCCCATGGTGCCCAGGAAGGTGGCCAGGATCAGCGAGTACGTGGCGAACAGGCCCCGGTCGTCGGCACCGGCGGCGCTGGGCAGCAACCAGTCGTTGGCGTCGGTGGCCGCCCCGGACACCGCCGGCACCGGGTCACCAGCGGCGAAGGTCAGCTCGTCGCCGGGGCGTACCTCCCGGATGTCGCCGTCGGGCAGGGTGAGGGTCGCCCGGTGCTCGACCACGACGGTGGTCGCGGCCCGGAACGTCGGCCCGTCGGGTGGGGTCACCGCCGGCCGCCCGTCGGCCTGCCACTGGAGCGCCAGGAAGATCACCGGTACGGCGAGTGCGGTCAGCTTGAGCCAGTACTGGAACGCCTGCACGAAGGTGATCGCGCGCATCCCGCCCAGCGCCACGTTCGCGGTGACCACGGCGGCCACCAGCAGGGCTCCGAGGGGGTACGGGGAGCCGGCCACCGTGGCCAGGGTCAGCCCGGCGCCCTGGAGCTGCGGCACCAGGTACAGCCAACCGATGAAGATCACGAAGGCGGTGGCCAGGATGCGGAGTCGACGTGAGCCCAGCCGCAGCTCGCAGAAGTCGGGCAGGGTGAACGCGCCGGAGCGGCGCAGCGGCGCGGCCACGAACAGCAGCAGAGCCAGATAGCCGGCGGCGAACCCGACCGGGTACCAGAGCACGTCCACGCCGTACTTGAGGACCAGCCCGGCGATGCCCAGGAAGCTCGCCGCCGACAGGTACTCCCCGCCGATGGCGGCGGCGTTCCACGTCGGACTGATCGCCCGGGACGCCACCAGGAAGTCGGACGTGGTCCGGGCCAACCGCAGCCCGTAGAAGCCGATCCCGACGGTGACCAGGGTGACCGCGACGATGGCCGGGACCACGAAGTCGTTGCCCACTCAGCGCTCCGGCCGTTGCACCAGGTCGGTGAAGTCCTGCTCGTTGCGTTCGGCCAGCCGCACGTACGCCCAGCCCACGGCGATCAGGAACGGGAAGGAGGCCACCCCGAGCAGCAGCCAGGGCAGGTTGACGCCGGCCACGGTGGTCCGGCCGAGCGAGGGCGCGATCGCGAACAGCCAGGGCAGCCCGCCCAACCCGATGGCCACCACCAGGGACAGCCGCAACGCCAACGCGAGTTGGGCCCGGACCAGGCCGCGGACCAGCGCCTCGCCGACCTGGGTCTGCTGGGCCAGTTCGGTGCGGGTCCGCTCGGCGCGGGTGTCCTGCCGGGTGATCTCGGCCAGCACGATCCGGGACCGCCGGGGCGGCGGCACCGCAGCGCCTGACCCCACGTCCGGGAGTTGCTTGGCCACCCCGGCAGTCTCGCCGGCCGTACGCGATTGTCAAGCAGTGCGGTGTGCACATCGGTGGGTGGCGTTGTGCATAACCTGTGGAGAACCGCTCACGCCTGTGGATAACTCGGGGATCACGCCGGCTGGCGTGTGGGAACTCCCGAGGCTCGTTGTGGACAACCGACTGAGCTGCCAGGGTGGTCCGGTAGAGAGGAGGTGTGACGGTGACCAACCCTGCCCGGCCCGGCTGGGGCGACGCCTGGACGGTGGACGACCTCCAGAGCCTCCCCGAGGACGACCAGGTCTACGAGATCTTCGACGGGAGCCTGCTCGCGTCCCCCCATGCGGACGTCTTCCATGGCGCGGTCGCCAACCGCCTCCGCCGTGCCCTCGACCGGCAGGCCCCCGCCGGTGTGCTCGTCGGTCAGGACATCGGGGTCAGCGCGAAACGCTCGTCGTACCTCGTGCCTGATCTCTTCGTCGCCACGGAGAGCGCACTGGACAGCGGCGGCGCCGCGCTCGACCCGGCCGACGTGCTCCTCGTCGTCGAGGTGATCTCGCCAAGTAACGCCGGCCGCGACCTGGTCCTCAAACGTCACGAGTACGCGGCCGTCGGCATTCCGCTCTACTGGTTGGTGGAGCCCCGCAAGCAGACCCTGACCGTGCTGGTGAACGGCGCGGGCGGCTACCGCGAGCAGGTCGTTCTGCCGGTCGGCGAGGTCTACCGCGCCGAGCGGCCGTTCCCTCTCGCCCTGCCGCTGGCCGACATCTTCTGACCCGTCACCGGGAGCCGCCCGCCCGCCGCGTCGACGGTCAGTCCAGGCCGATGCGCTCCGGCCGGGCCGAGGCGGAGCCGAGCCAGGTGTGCGGGTTGCCGTACCAGCACCAGCCCAGCTTGGGCGCGCCCTGGCTGATCCAGAGCGCCGGCACCCGCTTGTCGCCGCAGCGGGAGCCGATCAGCGAGAAGCACCTGTTGCTCGCCAACGCGGCCGGGTGCAGCGTGATGAAGGCGAGCCCCTCGTCGATGCTGAGCGGCAGCCGGCCCTGCGCGGTGATCCCCTCCAGGGCGGTGGCCGGGGCCAGGTTGCGGTACTCCTCGCCCCGGTCGACGTCGAAGAGCAGGTACGCCGGCCCGGCGGGCACCTCCAACTCCTTGATCGGGTCGAAGCGGGGCAGGTCGTCCTCGGCGTAGTTGCGGTCGACGACGCCGGGCTTGCGCTTGCCTGCCACTGTGGTCAGCGCCACCCGTTCCGGCACCCCGATCAGATCCCGGGTGATGACCAGCAGGAACGGCACCCGGGCGTCGGTGGGGGCGGGCAGCCCGGCGGTGCCCTCGGCCGCCCTGGCCCGCAGTGGCGCGACCAGGTCGCGGAAGGCGTTCTCGGTCAGCCCGGCGAGGGCGGGATAGCCGAGTTGCACCAGTCGGTCGAGTTGGTTGTCGAACTCGGATTCGGCGTTGAACGGGGTCTCGGTCACGCGGGCCTCCCGGAAGTCGTACGATCTATCGTACAACGTACGGCACATCGCTTCTCATTCCCGGCTCAGCGACTCCAGTCCTGTTTCGCAGCCCTGACCAGCTTGTCCTTCAACTCCCTGGTGTGCCGCCGGCTCACCGGCAGCTCGGTGGAGTCGATCACCACCACGTAGCCGGAGTTGACCAGCCGCAACTCCGCGATCAACTTCAACTGCACCAGGTACGACCGGTGCACCCGAACAAAACCGGCATCCGCCCAGCGCTCCGCGAGCGTGGCCAGCGAGACCCGCACCAGGTGCGACCCCTCCGCGGTGTGCAATCGGGCGTAGTCGCCCTGCGCCTCCACCCACCGCACCGCCGAGCGGGGCAACATCCGGGTGGTGCCGGCCAACTCGATCGGGATGGTCGGGTCCTCCTCCGCGCGGGCCAACGCCGCCGGATGCGACGGCACCACCCGCGAGCCGATCACCCGGCGCAACGACTCGGCCAGCCGATCGGCGCGAACCGGTTTCCGCACATAGTCGGTGGCGCCCAGATCGAAGGCGTCCACAGCGCCGTCGTCGTAGGCGGTGACGAACACGATCGCCGGTGGGCGGGCGAAGCGGCGCAGCACCCGGGCCAGCTCCATGCCGTCCAGGCCGGGCATCCGGATGTCCAGGAAGACCACGTCCACGTCGGCGTCGCGCAACAACCGCAACGCCTCGGTGGCGTCGGAGGCCGTGTGCAGCCGGGCCACCCGGGGATCGGCCCGCAGGTGGTACGCCAACTCGTCGAGCGCGGGCGGTTCGTCGTCGACGGCGAGGACGCGCAGGAAACCGGACGCGTTCACCACACCCGTCCCGGCTCGCTCGCTCACGAGCCGGCCCGCACGCCGGGGTGGAACTTCGGCACCCGCATGCTCACCTTCGTACCCGAACCCAGCCCGGTCTCCACGACCAGACCGAACCGGTCACCGAAGACCGAGCGCAACCGCTCGTCGACGTTGGAGAGGCCGACGTGCTGGCTCGTGTCGTCACCCGGGTCGCCGATGCCGCGAGCCAGCTCGGCGATGCCGGCGGTCAGCGTGGTCGGATCCATTCCCACTCCGTCGTCCTCCACCGTGATGTGACATTCGGCCCCCGCGTCCCGGGCCTCGATGCTCACCATGCCCGTGCCCGGCTTACGGGACAACCCGTGGCGAACGGCGTTCTCCACCAACGGTTGGAGGCAGAGGAACGGCAGCGTCACCGGCAGCACCTCCGGGGCGATCTGCAACCGCACCTGCAACCGGTCGCCGAACCGGGCCCGCTCGATGGTCAGGTACCGGTCGATCGACCGCAGCTCCTCGGCCAGCGTGGTGAACTCCCCGTGCGCCCGGAACGAGTACCTGGTGAACTCCGCGAACTCCAGGATCAGCTCCCGGGCCCGCTCCGGGTCGGTGCGCACGAACGAGCCGATCGCGGTCAGCGCGTTGTAGATGAAGTGCGGGCTGATCTGCGCCCGCAACGCCCGGATCTCGGCGCGGGCCAGCCGCTCCCGCGACGAGTCCAACTCGGCCAGGGCGAGCTGGTTGCCGGCCCAGTGCGCCGTCTCCAGGGTGGCCTGCACCAACCCCGGAGGCGGTGGGCTGTCCGCGACCGCCACGAGCGCGCCCACCACCCGGCCGTCCGCCCCCAGCAACGGTGCGACCACCGCCCCCCGGATCGGGCAGTCGACCCGGTCGCAGTGCAGATCCTGCTCACCCAGCACCGTCGAACGGCCGGTGTCCACCGTCCGCCGGGCCGCCGCGAGCAGTTGCTCCCCGTGGTGCGTGCCGCGCCCGTCCAGGGCCAGCAACCGGTCGGCGTCGGTGAGTGCCAGACCGGCCGCGCCCACCAGAGCCCGCAGATGACGTACGGCCTTCGCCGCGCCCGCCTCGCTCAGCCCCGCGCGCAGTGGCTCGGCGGCCAGACCGGCGGTGTGCAGCACCTCGTAGGTGGCCCGCTGGGTGGCGGTGGCGATGCCCCGGCGGGCCCGCAGCCGCAGCACCGCCAACAGGGCCGCGGTCAGCGCGGTGACGAGCGAGACGACGCCGACCACGGCGGAGAGGTTGGCAGCCACGCAGCGATCCTCGCCCCTGCGGGCCGGCGCGCCAAGCCTCTAGTACGCGCCCTTGCGGGCGAGCACCACCCCGACCGTGCGCCACAGGATGCTCAGGTCGTACGCGAGCGACCAGTTGTCGACGTAGTAGAGGTCCAGTCGGACCGACTCGTCCCAGGACAGATCGGAGCGGCCGGAGACCTGCCACAGCCCGGTCATGCCGGGGCGGACCAGCAGGCGGCGGCGCACGTCACCCAGGAAGTCGCCGTCGTCGGCGGGCAGCGGGCGGGGCCCGACCAGCGACATCTCGCCCCAGAGCACGTTGATCAGCTGGGGCAGCTCGTCCAGCGAGGTGGCCCGCAGGAAGCGGCCCACCGGGAAGACCCGTGGGTCCTCCTTCATCTTGAACAGCATGCCGTCGGTGTCGTTCCGGTCGACCAGGCTGGCCAGCCGCTCCTCGGCGTTGACGTACATGGTCCGGAACTTCCACACCCGGAACGTGCGCCCCTCGTGCCCCACCCGAGGCTGCCGGAAGAAGACCGGCCCGGGGTCGGAGATCCGGATCGCCACGCCGATGGCCAGGAAGAGCGGGATCAGCAGCAGCAGACCGAGGCCGGCGGCGACCCGGTCCAGCAGGTTCTTGGCCAGCAGCGCCGGCCCGGAAAGGGTCGGCTCCTCGACGTGCAGC
>NZ_JAGPXZ010000362.1:0-5999 GCF_018070305.1 Micromonospora sp. M51
ACCCTCCTCGTCGAGCACCGGCGGCTCGTCGGCCCGCGCACGCCCACCGACCTCGACCGATCCGGCGCCGTCGTGGAGGCCGTCCACAGCGACCGCCACACGAGCCTGCTGGTACGCGACGGCGGGCTCCCGCCCGCGCCCGGGTGGCAGGCCCAGCCGGTCGCGCTGGAGGAGCTGGTGCTGGCGTACCTGCGTCGGCCGTCCGAGCCGAGCACCACCGTCCCGTCCGGGGTGCCGGCATGACGTGGTTGATCTGGCGCCAGCACCGGGCCGAGGTCTGCGTCCTGGGTCTGTTCGTCGGCATGTTCGCCGTCGTCCTGCTCGTGCTCGGGACGCAGGCCCACGACCTGTTCCCCGGCGGTCCCGCCGGGTGCGCGGGAGACGCCGGTGTCAACGAGGCCTGCGCGGCGTCCTTCCGCCGGCTCGACGAGGAGTACGGGTACGTCGAGAACCTCCTGGCGGGCTTCTATCTGGTCCCCGTCGTCATCGGTGCGTTCCTCGGTGCGCCGCTGCTCGCGCGCGAACTGGAGGACGGCACCTGGCAGCTCGCCTGGACGCAGGCCGTCCCGCGGATGCGCTGGTTGGCGACCAAGCTCGTGGCACTCGCCGGCGTCACCGTCGCGCTCACCGGGATGTTCACCGCGGTGCTCACCTGGTTCCGTCAGCCGTTCGACGCCTGGGAGGGACGGTTCCAGTACGACGCCTTCGACCTGGAAGGACTTGTTCCGGTGGCGTACGCGCTGTTCGCGTTCGGCGTCGCCACCGCCGCCGGGGCGATCCTGCGGCGCAGCCTGCCCGCGTTCGGCGTCGCGTTCGGGGCGTTCCTCGCCGCCCGGATGGCGGTGGCGCTGCTGGCCCGTCCCGCGTACGCCACGCCGCTCACCACCACGGAGCCGGTCGGAGTCGGCGGCACGACGGACCAGGCGGGGCGCCGGGCCGTGCCCGGCTTCGCCGACTGGGTGATCGAACGCGGCTACGTGGACGCCAGCGGGCGCAGGCTGAGCGGGACCGAGTACCACGAGCTGGAGGGCGCCGCCAACCGGGCCGGCGAGAACCTCAACCAGTTCCTGCACGCGCGGGGCATCCAGCGATTCGGGGTCTATCACCCGGCCGACCGGTTCTGGACGTTCCAGCTCATCGAGGCGGCGGTGTTCGTCGCCGTCGCGGCGATCCTGATCGGTGTGGTGGTGTGGCGAATACGGCGCCGGCTGATCTAGCGGCACCGCTATGACATAGATGGGATTATATCTCTTGCGTCATCTCAGGTAGGAAGACCGAAGGCACGTCTCGGTGCTGATTCCTGAGAAGGAGCGACAGATGAAACATGCCCTGCACCGCCTACGAACGGGGGCGGTCGCGCTCGCTGCCTGCACACTCGGGCTGAGCCTACTGTCGGTACCCGCCGCCGAGGCGTACTCGGTTGCCCCTCTCGCGCCATCATCCGAGCGGGCACCGGAATCGAACCAGTTCTCGGCAGAGGGTGTGACCACGATCGGCGAACTCCGCACCGTCGGCAGCTCGCTGTCCTACGCCCCCAACGGCGGGACACAGGTCATCCAGCACCCCGGCGCTACCTACATCAAGGTGCACTTCAGCTCACTGCGACTGGCCGAGGGCGACTACGTCACCGTGTCGAGCCGCGACGGCAAGGAGAGCTACCGGTACGACCGCCACCTGAACCGGGCGACCGGCTCGGACTACACCACCGACGGACAGCCGGGTTTCTGGGCGATGTCGGTGGACGGCGACACCGCAGTGGTGACACTGCACAGCAGCCGCCCCGCACGGGGCAGCGCGGCCACCATCGACCGGTTCTGGCGCGGATACGACCGCACCGAGGTCGCCGCGCACAACTTCTCCACCCAGTCCGTGTGCAGCACCGACGCCCGCCGCGACGTGGTGTGCTACCAGAACAGCCACCCCACCGAGTACGCCCGCGGCAGGGCGGTGGCGCGGTTGCTGATCAGCGGCGGTGGAATGTGCACCACCTGGCGGGTCGGCAACACCAACCGGATGCTGACGAACAAGCACTGCTTCTCGACGCAGTCCGCCGTGAGCGGCAGCGAGATGCAGTTCAACTACCAGTGCGCCACCTGTGGCGGTGCCAATCCCGGCGCCGGCACCAAGGTCAGCGGTGCCACCCTCTACAAGGTGAGCAGCGGCGGCTCCAGCCAACTCGACTACACCCTGTTCTCGGTCAACAACTTCGCCGCCATCCAGGGCTTCGGCACGCTGTACCTGGCGACCACCGCCACCAGCAACGGCACCCGGATCTACATCCCCGGGCACGGCGACGGCAGCCCGAAGCGGCTGTCGATCTACGAGGACGCCCAGAACGGCGCGACCTGCGCCGTCCGGAACGCGAACTACAACACCTGGAACATCAGCTACAGCTGTGACACCTCCGGTGGCAACTCAGGTTCACCGGTGCTGAACGCCAGCCACCGCGTGATCGCCCTGCACCACCTCGGCGGTTGTCCGTCGAACCAGGGCGCGAAGGCGCACCTGATCTACAACGAGATCGCCAGCCTCATCGACAACGGCTGAGAGGGTGAGCCGCCGACGCGCGCCCGGCGCCTTGGCGGCCCATCGGCATCCGTGCTGCCGTCCCGCTGGTCGTCGACGACGGCGGCCAGCGGGTCGGGCGCTCGCCGTACCGAGACGCATGCTGGACGGGTCAGCTCAGGCCCTAGCCGAGCAGCGTCGCCGCTGCGGCCACTGTGGCCAGTGACAGCGTCGTGGTCACCAGCACCGCCCGGTTGGTCACCGCCTCGCCGACGCCGTACTCCTGGCTGTAGATGAACGTGTTCTGCGCCGTCGGCAGGCCCGCACACACCACCACGGCGAGCAACTGTGGCGCGGACAGGTGCAGGGCCAGCCCGGTCACGTACGCGACGATCGGCTGTGCGACGAGCTTCAGCATGGTGATCACGGCCAGCTCGGCCAGCTCGGCCAGCCCGGCTGGCTCCGCCGGCTCCACCCGCTCCGCCGGCTCTACCCGCTCTACTCGTGTCGGCGCCGGAGCGTGCAGCGACGCGCCGAGCGCGACCAGCGCGGCCGGAACGGCGGCTGCCGAGAGCAGGGTGAGCGACGCGCCGGCCGCCGACGGCAGTCGCAGGCCGGCGGCCGAGCACGCGACACCGAGCAGCGATGCCAGGATCACCGGGTTGCGGACCGGCAGGGAGGCGATACGGCGGACGCGTACCCGCCCGGCCGGGTCGCTGTGCCGGTCCAGGGCGACCAGGATCACGGGCGTCACCACCAGCACCTGCAGCAGCACCACCTCCGCCAGGAACGACACGTTGCCGAGGACCTGCGTGGCGATCGGGATGCCGAGGTTCGCCGAGTTCACGTACCCGGCGGCCATGCCCCAGATCGGCCGTTCGCCGGGCCTGCGACCAAACAGCCAGCTCGCGCCGACCCACCCGAACCCGACGACCGCGACGGTGCTCACTGCGAAGGCGAGCAGCGAGCGGCCGTCGAACACGGACAGCGGCATTCGGGACAGGGCCAGGAACAGGGCGGCCGGCATCGCAAGCTGGAACACGAACCGGCCGAGCACCGACGCCGCCGCCTCGCCCAGCAGGCCCCAACGACAGGCCGCGTAGCCGACCGCGGTGAGAATCCAGATCGGTACGAACGCCGACACCAGGCTCATCCGGGTGTCACCGGTGGGCGGCCGTGGCGAGAATGTCGTCGGGCTGCCGCAGGGGGAGTGCGGTTCCGTCCAGGCCGCCGGACGGCCAAGGGTTGTTCACGTGTACGCCGATCGGGAGGCCACACGTTCAGCCTCGCATCCCGTTCGGACCGGGCAAACATCCCATCCGCGGCTGCGCGGGGCCATCACCAGCGCGCACGTCTGCCGCCGTCCGGTGCCACCCCCGCGTTACGCCCGCAGTGTCCTGGATGCCGTCCGGGCGTGCCGGTGAGAGGGCAGCAGATCGTGGCGGCATTAGGCGGCTGACAACGGTGGCGGCGGCCGGGGCCACGCAATTCTTCCGCCGCTGAATGATGTGAAACCGCAGCCAGTCGGGTGTCACACCACGATCGCCGCTTCGGCACGTTGTCGGGGCGGTGGCACCGCTGTCGGGGTGTCGTGGAGCGGACGCGACAGCACCGGTGGCGGTTGCCCGGTGGCCGTACCGGCCACCGTGTCCCGTGCCGTGCCGCCCGCCCGCACCTCTGGTCGGCAGGTCGCCTCACCACCGGATCTGGCCGGCTGCCAGCGGTGCCGGAGTGGGCCGCCCGGCCCCTAATTACGAAGCCTGCAAGAAGGTGGTGAAGGTGAACTATCGGAGCAACTTCCGGAAGCAAGCGACAGTGGACATGACGCGGCTGTACAGGCCAACGCCATTGTCACTAAGGTGTAATAGCGGCTAGTCTGTGCCGATCAGGCGATCGAACCTCGTCGAAACTTTCGACGAGGCTACCGTTACGGAGAAGCGAAATGACGACCGCAACAAAGAGTCCGGCAGCGGCCGGGCCCCACGGCGGCGAGGTGCCTGGCCGGCTGATCCGAAACCCGGTCCTTCCCGGCTTCAACCCCGACCCGTCGATCTTGCGCGTCGGCACTGACTACTACATCGCCACGTCAACCTTCGAGTGGTACCCGGGCGTCCGGCTGCATCACTCGACCGACCTGGTGCACTGGCGCCCGCTCGGTGGCGTCATCACCGAGCGGCGGCTTCTCGACCTGAGCGGAGCGGGCGACTCCAACGGCGTGTGGGCGCCCGATCTGTCCTATGTGGACGGTGAGTTTCATCTCCTGTACGCCGACGTGGCGAGCTTCGCCAGCGGATACTGGGATCCGCAGAACTATCTGGTGACCGCGAGCGACCTCGCCGGGCCCTGGTCGGACCCGGTCGTGCTGCACGGGCGCGGGTTCGACCCGTCGCTGTTCCACGACGAGGACGGCACCACCTGGATGCTGTCGATGGTCGCCGACTGGCGGCCGGGCCGTGACCGGTTCGCGGGCATTCAGATCCAGCAGTACGACCGCGAGGCCCGTCGCCTGGTCGGCACCGAGCGGACGATCTTCCAGGGAACCACCGCCGGCGTCACCGAGGCGCCGCACGTGTACCAGAAGGACGGCTGGTACTACCTGCTGACCGCGGAGGGCGGCACCTCCTGGACGCACCAGGCGACGATGGCCCGCTCCCGTAGCCTGTTCGGGCCGTACGAGGCCCATCCGGACGGCCCGCTGCTCACGTCGCAGGGCCGTCCCGAGCTGGAGCTGCAGAAGTCCGGCCACGGCAGCCTGGTGTCCACGCCGGACGGGCGTTGGTACCTGGCGCACCTGACGGCCCGGCCATACACCCCCCTCGGCCGGTGCGTGCTCGGCCGGGAGACCGCGATCCAGGAGGTGCACTGGCCGGAGGGGGAGTGGCCGCGCATCGAGGACGGGATACCGGCGGTTCTCGTACCCGTGCCGGGCGAGGCTGAGCCGGCGGCGGATCTGCCGGAGGAGCGCGACGACTTCACCGAGCCGGTGCTCGGCCCCGAGTGGTCGACGCTGCGCCGTCCCGCCACCGCGGACTGGGTGGATCTCACCTCGCACCCCTCGATCCTGCGGATTCACGGCGGCCAGTCACCGGTCGGCCGGCACCGTCCGAGCCTGGTCGCGCGTCGCGTCACCGCGCAGCAGTGCGAGCTGACGGCCGCCATGCGTTTCGAGCCGGCCAACTACCGCCAGCTCGCCGGCGTCACCGCCTACTACAACACCCGCAACTGGCACTACGCCTATGTGACCGCCGACGACGACGGCCAGCCGGTGCTCGAGGTGATGTCGTGCGACAACGGCCGGCGGGTCATGCACGACGCGTGCCACGTCGACCTGCCGAGCGCGGGCGACATCACGTTGCGGGCCACCTTCGACGGCCCGAGTCTGACCTTCGCCTATCAACTGGCCGGCGAGGCGCGCTGGGTCGAGCTGCCGGCAGAGCTCGACGCCACCATCCTGTCCGACGAGTACGCCGCGACCCTGGTCGATGGTGAGCCTG
>NZ_JAGPXZ010000363.1:0-5946 GCF_018070305.1 Micromonospora sp. M51
GCTGCGCGAGGTCGGCGCCGGCCTGAGCCTGATGGCCAACGCGGTGCGCGCGCTGGACGCCCTCGGCCTCGGCCCGACAGTGCGCCGAGGTGGGCACGGCGAGGCACCCGGCGGCATCCGCAACCGGCACGGCCGGTGGCTGTCCCGGGTGGACGCCACGGAGATGGTCCGGCAGCTGGGCACCACCGCGCTCGGCGTGCACCGGGCCACGCTGCACCGCACCCTGCGCGAGGCGCTGCCCGCCTCGTCCCTGCACACCTCGGCCGCCGTGGAGCACGTCGAGTCCAACCCGGACCGGGCGTCGGTGCGTTACCGGACCCCGAACGGCCCGCGCACCCTCACCGCCGATCTGGTGGTCGGCGCCGACGGCCTGCGCAGCCGGGTCCGCGCCCAGCTCTGGCCGCAACACCCCGGCCCGGTGTACGCCGGATCGACGGCGTGGCGGGCGGCCATCGCGTTTGCGGACCCGGTCCCGGCCGCCATCACCTGGGGGCCGGGGGCCGAGTTCGGCATGGTGCCGATCGGCGACGGTCAGCTCTACTGGTACGCCGCACTGAACGCCCCGCCGGGCGGCCACGCCCCCGACGAACTCGCGGCCGTGCGGGAGCGCTTCGGCGACTGGCACGACCCCATTCCGGCGCTGCTCGCGGCCACCCCGCCCGGCGTCGTGCTGCGCAACGACATCCACCACCTGGCCGCGCCGCTGCCGTCGTACGTGCGGGGGCGGGTGGCGCTGCTCGGCGACGCCGCCGACGCGATGTCACCCAACCTCGGCAAGGGGGCCGGACAGGCCATCGAGGACGCTGTGGTGCTCGGCGCGGTCTGCGCCAGCGGCGCCGAGGGGCTGCCGGCCGCCCTGGGCGCGTACGACGAGCAGCGCCGACCGCGCAGTCAGGCCGTCGCCCGAGCCTCCGTCACCGCCGGCCGGTTCGGACAGCAACTGCGCCATCCGATCGCCGTCGCGGTGCGCGACACCGCGTTGCGGCTCACCCCGGGGCGGGTCGCGCTGCGCAGCATGGCCCGGTACGCGGACTGGCGACCGCCGGCTGGCTGAGCCGGCCGCAGGATCCACCGGACAGACGCCCGCGACAATTCCCATCCGATCAGCGCACAGCCGACGATGGACCGTCGTCGCCCCAAAACTCCAGAATAGTCATTCGGGTCGCCATCCGGGCTAATCAAAGACGACAGCGCGTCGGTACAATCGGCGACTTCGTTGTGACCGATCGCTGACTGCTGATGATGAAATCGATCACACACACTGAGCCCATGAACAGGAGAGTCAACCGCGGCAGAGCACTCCGCGTCGCGGTGTGCCTCCTCCTTCTCGCCGCGCTGAGCGGCTGCATGCAACTCAACATGGGGTTGACGGTCAACGCCGACGACACTGTCGACGGCCAGCTCCTGCTGACGGCCCAGAAGTCCCTGCTGAGCGGGCGCAACAAGAACCTCCCGGTCGCCTTCGCGGAGTTGCGGCAGAACATCCCCGCCCTGCCAGCCGGCGAGGAGACCCTTTACCAGGACGACGCTTTTTACGGATCCCAGATCAGTTACCGCAAGGCGCCGCTCGCCGGTTTCGACACCGAGAGTGTGAAACTGGTCAGGGACGGCGATCTGTACCGCTTCACGCTGCCGCTCGACCCGAAGAAATATGGCGGAAAGGTCGCGGAGCAGAATCCGCAGAACCAACAGGCGTTCCTCAAGCTCATGTCGTTCGAGATCTCGGTGACATTTCCCGGCCGGGTGATCGACAGCAATGGCACCGTCAACGGCCGGTCGGTCAGTTGGAAGGTCGACCCCAACCAGGAGAAGCCGACCGAACTGCGGGCCGTGGCCGAGGCCCCGCCCCGCCCGTCCACGTCACCGGCCGCCGCCGGCGGTGACGACGACGGCGGATTCCCCTGGCTGCTGGTCGTCGGCGGTGTCCTCCTCCTGCTGGTGATCACCGCGGTGGGCGTACTCCTGGTGCGCCGCCGCCTACCCGCGACGCCGGCCGCGCCCGGTCCGACCCCGCCGCCGGGCCCGCACGCCGGCGCCCCGGGGCCCGGCTGATCCATCTGGTGGCCGGCCCCGGCCGGCCACGCCCGGCCCCGGCCGCCCCCGAACCGACGGCGACCGGCCCCGGTGCTCCCGCTGCGGGCGCACCGAACCTCACCACCACCACATCCCGGTCGCACCATCGCAGAAAAGGGGGATCGTCATGAACGATCTCTTCACCTGGGCAGCTCTGGGGACGATCGCCGGCGCGAGCGCCGCCACCCTGCTGGCCACCAACGTCATCGGCGGGCTGATCGGCCCGAGCGGCGACAAGCTCCGCAAGTGGATCGCCATCGCCATCGCGCTGCTGCTGTCCTACGTGACGGCGGCGTTCGCCGACGACGCCGGCGGCGAGAAGTGGGTCATCGCCTTCTTCAACGCGCTGGTCATCTTCTCCGCCGCGCTCGGCGTCAACCAGTTCCCACCCGGCAACCGGCAGGCGACGCCGACGCAGGTCGCCAGCGGTCGCGAGCCCCGAGTCTTCCGTTCCTGGGTCTGAGAGGGGTGTCGTCATGGTCTTCGGAATCCTCAGCGCCGTCATCCAGGTCGGCTTCGGGGCCCTGCTCGGCTTCCTCGCCGGTGGCCCGATCGGGCTGCTGATCGGCGCCGTCGTGGGCCTGGTCGTCGGCGCGGTCTTCGGCTGGTCGGTGGCCTCCGCCGGGGTGTACGCCTCGGACGCCCGCGGCATCTTCCTCTTCGTCGTCGACCACACCTGGAGTCTGCTCAACACTGTCGTCGGCGCCATCTACCTGACCGTGCACCTGATCTTCGGGCACTCCCTGGACCGGCCCACCTCGCTGAACAGTGGACGGGTCAGCGTGGTGGAGGGGGTCTCCCCCCGGTACGCCACCACCATCGGCACGGTCTGCGCCGGCTCCAGCTCCGGCATCCAGCGGCACGAGGACGTGCACATCTTCCAGGGCCGCCTGCTCGGGCCGCTCTACATCCCCCTGGTGCTGGCCAACTACGTCCTGTTCACCATCGCGCCGGTGTGGCTGCTCTACCACGATCACACCAACGCACCGATCAACCGCTTCACCCGGTACTTCGAGATCGGCGTCTACCCGCACGTCTGGAACGAGGCCATCGCGTACCGGATCCAGGGGACGCCACCGCGATGAGCACCCACGGGCGCGGGCCGATCGAGACCGCCACCGCCGAGCTGGTCGCCTGGGTGACCAGCGCGGCGGGGGAACCCGTCCCGGTCGGCCCGCCCCGCGCGTGCGACGACGCCGACGGGCTCACCCTCTGGCCCCTCGACCTGCGCCCGGCCCGGCAGACCCGCTCCAGCGGCGCGGTCCGCGAACCGTACCGGTTCACGGTCCGCCACCTGCTCTGCGTGACCGGGCCCGCCGGGTTGCCCCGGCTGGATCGGGTGCTCACCGCCGCGACCAGCGACGGCAGGTACCCGGTGGTGCTGGAGGCCGGCGACGCGCCACTGTGGACGGCGTTCGGTGCGGCGCCCCGACCGGCGCTGCTGATCGACGTGGCGGCGCAGGTGGACCACCCGACCCCGGCCGCGCCGCCGGTACGGCAACCGCTGCGGTTGCGGCAACTCGACGTGCGCAGCCTCCGTGGGCGGGTCGTCGGCCCGGAGCACCAACCACTGGCCGCGATGCGGGTCGAGCTGCCCGGCACCGGGTCCGTCACCCGCACCGACCCACAGGGCCGGTTCCTGATCGCCGGTGTGCCGCACGACCCCGAGCACCCGGGCCCGGTCCGGCTGCGGCTGACCGGACGCGGGCTCGTCCTCACCGCCGACGTCGACGCGGGCGAGGACGACATCGTCATCGTCTGCGCGCCACCGACCCACTGACACCCACCCGCTAAGGAGGGCCGATGCCCAGTTACTTCTCCCCCGGCATCTACGTCGAGGAGGTCCCCAGCGGCGCCCGACCGATCGGGCCGGTGAGCACCAGCATCGCCGCCTTCGTCGGCGTCGCCCCGGACCGCTCCGCCCACCTGGGCAGGGCGGTGCCGGTCAACAACTGGACGGAGTTCCTGCGGCTCTTCGCCGGCGGCGAGCGGGTGGAGAGCACTCCCCTGGCCCGGGCGGTCTTCGGGTTCCTGGACAACGGGGGCGCCCGCTGCTGGGTCGTCAACGTCGGCGAGGGCGGCGCGATCACCGGCACCGGGCAGCGGCGCGGCGGCCTGCAACTGTTGGAAGCCGTCGACGAGATCTCCATCATCGCCGCACCCGGCTTCCACGACGTGGTGTCCCACGAGGCGCTGCTCAGCATGGCCGAACGCACCCGCACCATGGTCGCGATCTGCGACCCGGCGCCGGACATCGACGACATCTCCGCGTTGACCCGGGTCGCCACGCCGTCCGCCGGCAAACCCGCCAAGCCCGCCGACGGTGCGGCCGCCGGCCCTGGCGGCGGCTCCGACCAGCCGGGCGGCTCCGGCGGCCACGAGGGGGCCGCGTACCGGCCGCGACAGTCCGAGTTCGGCGCGTTCTACTACCCCTGGTTGCGGGTCCGCGACCCGATCAGCGGCGAGTTGGAACTCACCCCGCCGAGCGGGCACCTGGCCGGCATCTGGGCCCGCACCGACGCCCTGCGCGGTGTGCACAAGGCCCCCGCCAACGAACCAGTGCGCGGCGCCGTCGACCTGGGCTACCTGGTCACCCGACCCGAGCACGACGTGCTCAACCCCAAGGGCGTCAACGTGATCCGGTACTTCGCCGGTGAGGGCATCCGCGTCTGGGGCGCCCGTACGCTCGCCGCCGAGGCCAGCGAGTGGCGCTACCTCAACGTGCGGCGACTCAGCATCGCCATCGAGCAGGCCATCGCCAACGGCACCCGGTGGATGGTGTTCGAGCCCAACGACTTCACCCTCTGGCGCTCGATCCGCCGCGACATCGGGGCGTTCCTCACCCGGGTGTGGCGTGACGGCGCGCTGCTCGGGCGCAGCCCCGAGGAGGCGTTCTTCGTCAAGTGCGACGAGGAGACCAACCCGCCGGACGTCCGTGACGCCGGCATGGTGATCGCCCACATCGGCATCGCGGTCGTCAAGCCCGCCGAATTCGTGGTGTTCAAGCTGAGCCAGTGGGCCGGCGGCACCGAGACCGAGACGATCGGAGGCTGACATGCCCACCACCGCGACCCCGCAACCCGGCGCGCCGGTCGACCCGTACCGGGCGTACAACTTCCGCCTGCTCATCAACGGTGTCACCAACGGTCACTTCACCGAGATGACCGGGTTGGAGGTGAACATTCCCGGGCAGCCGTACCGGGAGCACGGCCTGGGTCGGATGCGGATGGTGCCCGGTCAGGCCGAGTACGAGCCGGTGACGCTGCACTTCGGCCTCACCGCCTCCCGCGAGCTGTGGGACTGGGTGAACGCCACCGCCCAGGGCACCCTCAACCGGCGCAACGTCTCAGTGGTGCTGCTCGACTCGGTGGGCACCGCCGAGGTGCTGCGCTGGAACCTGATCGACGCGTGGCCGACCCGGTGGCGCGGCGCGCACCTCAACACCCTCAGCCACGAGATCGCCATCGCCTCGCTGACCCTGCGGTACGAGGGCCTGGAGCTGGAGACCGGCGGTGCCACCGCGCCGACGCCCGCGTAGCTGGCTGGCCGGCCGACTGCGTTCGGCGGCAGGGGCGGTGCAGCGCCTCGCCGGGCGGGTCGAGCCGGACGGGCACCTGCCGTCGCCGTCGCCGCTGTCGGAGCCGCCCGTGGCGACGCCGCGCCGTTTCGGGGAGCCACCGCGGCACTGGCTGGACCTGGTCGCCGCCCACGCGCCCGGCCTGCTGCACGACCTGGACCTCGACCCGTCCCCGGCCGACGCCGCGGTCGGGGATGGGCAGCCGGTCGGATCGGCGGGCCGGGTCGACTCCGTCGCCCCGGGCCCCGGCGCGTTCAGCCGGTTCCCCAGGCCCGGCCGGGCCGGTGGGTCCGGCA
>NZ_JAGPXZ010000364.1:0-5943 GCF_018070305.1 Micromonospora sp. M51
CGGGTTCATCATCGAGCGTCCCGGCGCGGGCGTGCTGCCGGAACGACCCCGGAACCGGTCGGCCGCCGCGGCGTGGTTCAGCACCGAGGTTCCCGTCCTGCTCGCCGCGGTGCCGCTCGCGGCGCGGTCCGGGTTCGAGGGGCACGCCTGGCGGCTCGCCTGGGCCATGGCCGGCTTCCTGCACCGGCAGGGGCACTGGCAGGACTGGCTGGGCACGCAACGGATCGCGCTGGCCGCCGCGTCCCGCATCGGGGATCAGGCCGGGCAGGGCCACGCGCACCGCAGCCTTGGTCTAGCCTGCTCCCGGCTCCGACGGTACGACGAGGCCGACGACCACCTGCGGCGGGCGCTCGACCTGTTCACCGACGTCGGCGACGACGCCGGACGAGCACACACCTGCCTGAACCTTGGTCAGCTGGCGGAGCGGCAGGGCCAGCACCAGCAGGCGCTCACCCACTCCCGGCGGGCGCTGGCCCTGTTCCGGTCGGCGGGGAACCGGGCGGGTCAGGGCTACACCCTCAACGCGGTCGGTTGGCAGGAGGCGCTGCTCGGCAACTACCACAGCGCCCTTGCCTCGTGCGGTGAGGCGCTGCGGATGTTGCAGGAGGTGGACGACGTCCAGGGGCAGGCCGACACCTGGGACAGCCTCGGCCACGCCCACCACCAGCTCGGTGACGACCGGCGGGCGATCGCCTGCTACGAGCACGCCCTCGAACTCTTCACGCAGGTCCACGACCGGTACGCCGAGGCGAGCACGTACGTCAACCTCGGCGGCAGCCACCGGGCGCTCGGTGACCTCGGTGCCACCCGTGCCGCCTGGCGGCGGGCCCTGACCATCCTCGACGAACTCGGCGATGCCGACGCCGACTCGATCCGCGCCAACCTCGACCAGCTCGACGCGAGTCGACTGCACTGACGTACCCCGCTTTCAGCGCCGTTTCCGGGCCGCTTCAGCGCGGCCCGGCACTCTTCGGACACCAGTTTCTTCCGCACCAGGAATGGAGCGTTCGATGAGTCTTTTGGCACACCGCCTCGCGGTGATCGGGGTGGCCAGCGCGACGGTGCTGGCCATGTCCTCCGCCGCCGTGGCCCAGACCGTCAAGCCGCCGCGGAAGGGCGCCGACTGCGTGGTCCAGCACGTCGACGAACGCGGCGGAACCGTCCGTACCGAGACAGCGCCCGAAGGCAAGGAGTACGGCGCGTTCCGCTGCGTCGGCGGACTGTGGACGTTCGGCTGGGCGCCCTTCGCGGCCGACGACATGATCACGGCCGGTGAGATTCAGGTCGACCCGGCCGGTGCCGTGTCGGTCCGGCGGTTCACCGGCCCGGCGCTCGGCAACGACCTCACAGTGGGCGAGATCGCCGGCATCGCCCAGGCCGTCAGCGGCAGCCGGGAGGTGTTCGTCGACCGCGCGATCGTGGCGGTCGACGACGGCAAGCAGCGGACCCCGGAGCAGGTCGCGGCGCTGCTGGCGGGCAAGGACGACACCGGCGTACGGGTGCTGGACATCGTCGAGAAGCCGGACGCCGCCATGTCGACGAAGGAGATCATCGACGAGGCCGGCGGCACACCCGAGACGACAGTCGTCTACTTCAGCCTCTGGGGAGCGATCAAGTCGGTGTTCGCCTGGATCGTCGACACGATCGGCGAGATCGGTGAGTGGATCGACGACCACTGCGACTGGGGATCCCCCAACGATGTCGGCGACATCGTCACGTGCCGCTGGTAGCCCGACCGACAGTGCTCATCGAGACAGTGAGGGGAAGAAGATGACAACTCTGCGGGACATCACCAGGCGCGTCACCGTCGTCACGACCGCCCTGATCGTCGGGCTGACCGCCTCGTACGCGCCGTTGCAGGCCGACGACGGTGCGGCCCGGACGACGATCACCGACCATCCCGGTGCGCCGGGGACGATGCTGCAACGGTTCGAGGAGCTGACCGGCCGGCCCGTCGGCGACCTGGACAAGGTGCTGGCCGTCGACACCGGCGGGCGGAACCTCACCGGCGACGAGCTCGAAGCGCTGGCCACCGGCAAGGAGGTCGACGGTATCACTGTCGTCGGCACGATTGCGGGCAGCCGGGGCGTCCTCGGCACGACCATGGCCGACCTCGCCGACGGGACGTACGACGGCACCGGCGACAGCCCGACGGCGACCTCACTGCTCTTCGCGTCGTCCGCCCCCGACGGCCGGGAGTGGTGTCTGACCATGTGCGTCGCGTCGGGCAAGTCCATCTGGGAATGCCTGCTGTCGCGCCGGACGGGCGACCTGATCCTCACCCTCGACCTGGCCGGCGGCACCACGATCGGCGAGACGAAGGCTGCCTTCGAGAAGGCCAACGGCGTCGCCGTCGACGGCCCGGACACCGTGGAGACCCTGGTCGGCGAGGGTGAACCGTCGGCGGATGAGATCACGGCACTGCTCGACGGCAAGGACGTCGAGTCCTTGCGGCGGGTGGCGACAGTGGACGGGCCGGATCCCGGGTGGGCGCTTGCGGACATCGCGGAGAAGTCCGGTGTCGTGTACGCGAAGACCAAGGGGCACCTTTTCACCCTCAACCTGCCGATCCTCGGCAAGATCCTGGTGTTCTGCGTTTCGCAGGATGGCGGGAAGACCTGGAAATGCTCGGCCCGGCAATGGGGCGGGTTCTGACGGGTAGGCCGTCGGACGGTCCCGCTCCGGATCGACCCCACCGGTCGAGGCGGAGCGGGACCGCATGCCCGCGGCTGCTGGTCACCGGCGACAGCGCCAGCGCGTGTCCGGCAGGGACAGCCGCGAACCGGGCGTGCCCCGATACTCCTCAAGTGATCAGCAGCGACCCTCGCGTCCCGTGGCCGTCCCGCTCGTCCCACCCGGCGGACAGTTCGACACTGCCGCTCTACATGGTCCTCTTCTTCGTGCTGGGCCTGATTGCCTTCGCCGCGCACGGGGCGGGCGACGGCCGGGAAGCACTCATCATCGCGAGCATCGTCTCGGGGGTGTTCTTCGCGTGTTTCCTGATCCTCTTCGCGGTCTACTGGATCGGATACCTGCTCAAGGAGCACGCCGTCTGGCTGGCCGGGCGCCAGGCTGAGTCCGGTGGGGCAGCCACGGATCAACAGCCGGAGGAGTGAGTCGCCGGCTCGCGCCGGCGGACCAGAAGCTCCGGTCAATGTCCGGAGATCGACACTGCTGGGGACAGGATCCCGACGATGTCGGACGCTGACAGAATGTCGCATCTGGATGAAGAGCAGCGAGAGCGCGCCGTCTTCATCGCTGAAGCCGAGTTGCTCGAACAGCGGCACGACAGCTGGGCTGTGCTGCAGCGGAAACAGGCCGCATGGTGGCAACGCTGGAACACCCTGACCACCGTCTTGTCGGCGGTGATCGCGGGTGCTTCGGGGGCTGCCGGGCTGGCCTCGGCTGAGCTGGGCACGGTAGCCGCGATCGCCGCTCTGGTGGCCGCCGGCCTGGCCTCGATCGCGAGTAGTTCCGGCGCGGCGCACCGCAGCGAGGTGGCATTCGTCTCCGCTGCGACCAACCAGGCCCTGGCCGACCAGGCCAGGGCCTTTCGGACGATCTGGGCACCACACCAACCGCTGACCGATGTGCGCGCCCGGTTCGCCGAGCTCTCCCTGCAACGGGACCAGGCGGTCACCAACGCGGCGTTGAAGTTGGGTCGGCGGCCGTTGGCGCGGTATCTCCGCAAGACCGCGCGTTCGGCCAGCCACTGACGGTGACCGGCCGAGCCGCAGTCCGCGGCCAGGTCAGGACACGCCGGTGCGGATCTCCGATCGGGTCGCGACGACGCGGTGGCGGCGCACCGGGTACAGCACCGGGTGGGACATGCTCCAGGCGGCGCCCGCGCAGACGATCTCCTTGTAGCGGGCCGCCAGCTTCCCGGTGAGCAGAGCCGGCTTGGCCCGGTCGTCGGCGGTGACGTACTGGATGATGCCGTCGCGGCGGCCGAGGCTGATGCATTGGTTGAAGTAGCGCAGCGGGGCCTTGGGGAACTTCGTCCGACCGGTGAGCCGCGCGGCGATGGCGTCGGCAGCCTGCCAGGCCATCGGGATGCCCGAGGCGCACGACATCCGCAGCGGCTTGCCGCCCGGTCCCGCCGCGATCGCGGCGTCGCCCACCGCGTACACCTCGGGGTGGGAGACCGACCGCATGCTGTCGTCGACGATGATCTGCCCGGTCTCCGCGACCGCCAGGGTCGTGGCGGCGGCGATCGGGTGCACGGCGAAGCCGGTCGTCCAGATTGTCACCTGGGCCGGGATCTCCCGACCGTCGCGGGTGAGCGCGCCGGTCGCCTCGACCCGCGCGATGTCGGCGTGCTCGTGCACGGTGATGCCGAGCCGGTCGCAGACGCCGCGCAGGTGCTGCTGCGCCCTGCCGTTGAGCCAATCACCGAGACCACCGCGGGCGGCGAGCGCGACACGGAGGTCCGGCCGGGCCTCCGCGATCTCGGTGACCGCTTCGAGGCCGGTGAGGCCGCCGCCGACGATGAGCACGGTCCCGCCGGCCGCGAGGTGGGCGAGGCGGTCGCGCAACCGCAGCGCCGACGGCCTGCCGGCGATGTCGTTCGCGTGCTCGGCGACCCCGGGGACGCCATGGTCGGCGGCGGTGCTGCCGAGGGCGTAGACGAGCGTGTCGTAGGCGATCTCGTCGGTGCCGTGGTCGTCGGCGAGCGCGACGGTCCTGCGGTCGGCGTCGACGGCGGTGACCCGCGCCAACCGGAGCGTGACGTCGGTGCCGGCGTAGATCTCGCTCAGCGGGCGGGGTTTGAGGTCCTGCCCGATGGCGAGTTGGTGCATGCGGACCCGCTCGACGAAATCCGCGTCGGCGTTGACGACGGTGATCTCGGTGTCGCCGGGGTGCAACCGCTTGGCGAGGCGTCCAGCGGCCGTGACTCCGGCGTAGCCCGCTCCGAGGACGACGATGCGGTGCTTCATGGTGGCACTCCTGTCTCGGTGTTGGTCGCTTCCTGAACCGGACAGCGCCCCGATTCCTGACAGGAGCCGGCTATGAGCTGGATCACCAGACGTGCAGGGCGGGCTCCTCGTGCTCCGAGGCGGACCACTGCCGGCTGGCGCGGCCGAGTTTGTCGGGGTTGACCTGGTTGTGGATGGCAGTGACCCCCTCGGGCGTCACCTGCAGCGACATCACGCCGATGACCCGGTCGTCGACCACGACCACCACCGCCGGAGCGCCGTTGGCGGTGGCGACGTGCAGGGCGGGGCTGCCGCCGACCAGGTCCCGTTTGACGTCGGCGGGCTTGAACAGGCCGCGCAGGAACTTCGCCACGGCCAGTGCGCCGACGATCGGCGCGGACCGGGCCGGGATCTTGCCGCCGCCGTCGGCGGTGCTCGTCACGTTGTCGGTCAGCAACTCGACCAGCCGCTGGATCTCGCCGTTGTTCGCCGCCGTGAGGAACTCCGCGACGATCTTCCGGGCGGTGGCCCGGTCGACCTCCGCGCGGGCCCGCTCGGCGCTGACGTGTTGCTTGGCGCGCCGGTAGGTCTGTTGGCAGTTCGACTCGGTGATGCCGAGGATCTCGGCGATCTCACCGTGCGAGTAGCCGAACGCCTCCCGCAGCACGTACACCGCGCGCTCGTTGGGCGACAACCGCTCCAGCAGGGTGAGCACCGCCATCGAGACCGATTCGCGTTGCTCGGCGGTGTCGAGGGGGCCGAGCATCCGGTCCCCGGCGAGGACCGGTTCGGGCAGCCAGGTGCCCACGTAGGTCTCCCGCCGGGCCCGCGCCGAGGTGAGCTGGTTGAGGCACACGTTGGTGAGGACCTTCGTCAGCCATGCCTCGGGCGTCTCGACGTGCTCCCGCTCGGCGGCCTGCCAGCGCAGGAACGTGTCCTGGACGGCGTCCTCCGCGTCGCTGGCCGAGCCCAGCAGGCGATAGGCGATCGCCTCCAGGCGGGCCCTGGAGCGCTCGAACAGCTCCAC
>NZ_JAGPXZ010000365.1:0-5929 GCF_018070305.1 Micromonospora sp. M51
CATCGCTTTCGAAGAGTTCTAGCCGCAGCCAGCTCGATGATCCTCGGCGTCACCCTCGCCGGCATCGTCACCGCCCCGCCGGCGCAGGCCGACGACACCCCGCCCAGCCCGCTCGCCAAGCCGGGCTACACGCTCGACTTCTCCGAAGAGTTCGACGTCAGCACCCTCGACACGAACCGCTGGCTGCCCTACTACCTGCCGCACTGGACTTCCCCCGCCAACCGCGAGCTGGGTGCCAAGGCGCGCTACACGATCGCCGACGGCGTGCTCACCCAGCGGATCGACGCCGACACCCCGGCGTGGAACCCGCAGTACGACGGCACGGTCAAGATCTCCTCGATCCAGACCTACAACAAGGACTACTGGCACAAGTTCAACAGCTCGATGCCGTTGAACCACCACGAGCCCGACTTCAACGGCTACACGTTCCAGTACGGCTACGTCGAGCTGCGCGCCAAGAAGTCGAACGTCGGCGGCGGCGGCCACCAGGCCCTCTGGCTGGTCGGCACCGGGGACACCTCCAGCGCCTCGCGCAACCCCGAGGTCGACATGGTCGAGACGTTCTTCAACGAGCCGAACAACTGGCGGATCGCCGCCCACGGCTGGGGCGACCCGAACTTCCTGTCCAGCTCGTACGCGTCGATCGCCCCCGTCCCCAGCGGGTCACCCACCACCGAGTTCCACACGTACGGCATGGAGTGGACGCCCACCGACATCAAGTTCTACTACGACGGCCAGCTCTACCGGACGATCAACGACGCCCCCAACATGCCGATGGGGCTGATCATGGGCATCTACACCGATGCCGGCTCCGGTCGGCACAACGACGTCTGGCCCAAGACCTGGAGCGTTGACTACCTGCGCGTCTACAAGAAGGACGGCGGCTACCCGGTGTCCTATCAGCGGTTGAAGAACCGGCAGACCGGCCAGTACGTCAAGGACGACGGCAGCGGCACCGCCAGGTACGTCGCCGCTTCCGGCACCGACCAGTCCGCCCAGTGGGCAGTCGAGAACGTCGACGGTTACGTCCGGCTCAAGAACCGTGCCACCGGCAACTACCTGCACGTGGAGAACCAGACCGGCAACGTGCAGACCGGTGCGGTACCCGGCACCTACTGGTCGGCGCAGTGGGCCCAGGAGCCCGTCGACGGCCGCCTGCGCCTGAAGAACCGTTGGAAGGGCACCTACGCCCATACCGAAAACATGACCGGCAGCATCCAGTACGGCGCCGCGCCCGCCAACTGGTGGACCAGTCAGTGGAATCTCGAACCCGTCTCCTGACGAACCGTAACCCAACCGTCCGTCAGTGGGATCGACGAGGGCCGCACATCAGCCTCGCCCACTGTCAGGTCTCGTAGTTCACAGGCCGCCTCCAGGGTGTTGGAGGCGGCCTGTCGGCTGCCTGAGTGGTCTCGTCGGGTGATGGTTGGCGGCGAATGACGAGCAGGGCGATGTCGTCGTCCGGTGCTCCTCGGCGGTGGTGGCCATGACGTGGTCGCACAACGCGTCGGCCGGCCCGGACCGTACGCCGTCGGCGACGCGCTCGATGTCGGTGTCGATCAGTTCGTTGCGGCGTTGGACCAGTCCGTCGGTGTAGAGGACGAGCGCCGCGCCCGGAGGTGGGTCCAGGGGGAGCAGGGTGGGATCAGCGGGATGCCCTGAACGGCCGTGAATCCTACGCCTGGCACCGAACGTGAACCTGCAAGGAACGTGATCGATGGAGGTAAGGCTCCAGGTGGGACTTCAGGTAGGACGCCGGTCCGCCAAGATCCGGTGCGGCCATCACCAAGCGTAGCTGGGCTCCGTTCGGGAGACCTGCGTTGTTGAGGCGAGCACCTGGGTAAGGGGCTATGCCCAGGGTGGGATGTATCGGCCGATGTAGTCGCGGGCGCGGGGGCGCGGGTCATGGCGGTGCTGCATTGGGGTTTCTCCCGGAGACGGCTGCGGCGCCGGCAGTTCGGGCCGTGACCGCGCTGCTCGCCGAGGGGCGAGTGAGCTAGCTCAGACCCGGGTGATCCGTACCGCGTCGGCGACCACGAGTCCGGTGCCGCTGGTCCAGCGACTCACGCCGACCTTGTTGCCCGTGCCGGCCGCCAGCGTGAACACGCCGATCGAGACCCACCTACCGCCGTTGATCCGCTGATTGACGAAGACGGACCTGCTGCCTGTGGTTGTCTCCACAAGGTATGGCGTCTGGTTGTTGTAGCCCGCGTCGGCGGGGTACCAGACTGAGATCTCATAGCTTCCGGTCGCCGGGATGGTCGACCGGAACCAGGCGACGTCGCTGGACGACACCGGACTGGTAAACCGGTAGTCGGTGCCGAACCGTTGGCCGGAGTAGGCCGACGTGCCCCATTCGGTGCTCGCGGTGAAGCCGCCCGAGGTGCTGTTGTCGATGGTCGTGGTCCACTGCTGCGGCGGGGTCTGCGTAACCCTCACGTCGAGGTAGTTGCGGTCGATCTTCATCGTGACGCCGCCCCACGTCTCGGTGACCTCCCCGGCGTACTGGTGTATGCGCTGCTGGTCCGCGTAGTGGGCATCGGCGCAGTAGCTTCCGGCGTCGGTGTCAGCCACCCCGTTCCACCAGGCGATCCAGATCTGGTCGAGTCGCGTGTAGCTCGGGTTGTCGTATGCCTCGCAGACGTCCTTGATGCCGGACGAACCGCTGGAGTACATGCCGGCGAGGTAGCCCCGTACGTGTAACTGCTCGGTCCAACCGGACAGGAACGACAGCACGGCGGCCCGGCACGACGCGTTCGACGGGTATTGCTCGATGTCGTTGTAGAGGGTGCTCGCAGCGCCGATGCCCAGCGCCTGGGCGGCGTTCGCGGCGCTGTTGGCCGCGGAGAAGCCTTGTGACCGGGCGGTGGTGGGATCGGCGGACATCTTCGGCGTGCGGGTGCCGCATGGTGCCTGGTAACCCAGTTCGATGGGGATCAGCCGCCATCCGTTGCTGGTCTGGTTGGCCACCCAGCTTGCGGTGAGGTTGGGCTGGGAACAGGAGCGACTGGCCCCGCTGATGTAGATGCCGACCGCGCCGTAGGGCGAACTGGTCCGCCACGCGTTCATCGTGGTCTGGGACGGAGCGGCACAGGTGTCGAATCCCCGGCCGGTGAAGGTGCCGGGTTGCGGGCCGGTGGCCAGCGGCGTCACTGCAGTTGATGCTTGTGTGGGTGTCGCGGCCACAGCAATCGGCTCGGCGGGCGCCACGATCACCGCGGCAACGGTAAGACTCGCCAGCCACCCGGCAGTGACTCTCACGTCGCCTCCATCTGAAGAAATTCTTGCCTGGGAACTGGCCGTGCGAAAGATTTCTACCATGAATCGATGAGTAGCAATAGAGGGTCGCCGCCGACCCGGCGCCGAGCTCACGGGGACAGACCGCCCGACCGCGAAGTGCCGGCCCGGCGGCTCAGGCCGGGCTGAACTGGATGAGGACCGACGCGGTCGGCAGCTCGTCCGGAGCGGGTGGCGCCTCGGTGCGCCAGGCCAGCCGTACGCTCCATCGGCGGCCCGGCGGAAGGCGGTAGGCGTCGGCGATGCCGCCGGCCGTGCCGCTGGAGAACCCGAGGATGCCCGACTCGAAGACCACCTCGAGTACGTGGCTGCGGTCCCAGCCGGCCGGATCGAAGTCGGCCGGCCCGTCCCAGGTCTCCAGCCGGGTGTCGCTACCCAGCACCACGGCGTCGTCGATGTTCTCGACCACCACGTAGCCTGGCGCCGAGCTGACCCATTGATCGAGCTCGTGCGGTGAGGGTGGAGCGTTGCGCCGGTCGTTGCTGTCGTCGATCATCGCGAACAGTCGATAGTCGACGTCGACGTACAGCTCGGTGTGTTCGACCAGCGCCGCCATGCTGGCCCCTCCCCGCTCGATGGACTACGAGGCTAGCGATCTCCCGCCGACCGTGAGTGTCCGCATACCTACTCACCCTGAGCATCGCTGCCGCTACCTCCTCACTTCGAATCCCGGCCCTGGCCTGGGCCCCACGCTGACCGCACCGCGGCCGCTCATGCCGCCGAGAGGTCGCTACTGGGCGACCGCTTGCCGTCGGACCTCGGGGCCTGAACACTTTCCCGCCTGATCGGCAATGTCAGGGTGAAGCGCGGACTTTGCCGAGGAGGGCTATGGCTTCGGATGCGGATTTGATAGGCCGGTCGCTGGATGGCGATGTCGACGCCTTCGTGGAGGTGGTCGAGCGTCATGAGGCCGCCGTCGGTTCGTACCTCGTTCGCCGGGTTGGGCGGGATGCGGCTGAGGACCTCCTGGGCGAGGTGTGGGTTGCGGCGTTCGAGTCGCGGCGATCGTACGACCGGTCGTACAACGATGCGCGGCCGTGGCTGTACGGGGTGGCATTGAATCGCTTGCGGCGCTACTGGCGGTCCCGGCCGGCCGAGGACCTGGTCGCGGACGTGCCGGACGTGGCTACTGGATGGGATCCGTGGTCGGCGGTGGACCTTGGCGTGGACGCCCGGGCGGTGCTCCGGTCGGCCCTGACACGGCTCAAACCCGAAGAGCGGGAGGTCCTGAGGCTCGTCGCCTGGGAGGACCTGACCGCGGCCGACGCCGCGCGGGCACTCGGCATACCGGCCGGCACCGCGCGGCGGTTGCTGAGCCAGGCCAGGACGGCATTGCGCGACGCCCCGGGGGTGTCCGCGCTTCTGAAGGACCGCAACAGCGCGAAGGAGAGACACCGATGACCGACGAGCTCGATCTGGTCGGTGCGTTGGGCAGCGCGGAACCACTACGCCCGGAGGCGTATCAGCGGGCGCGGGCGGTGCTGCGGGCGGCTATGGCCGACCCCGGAACCGTGCGGCTTCTGCGCGCGAATTCAGCGGAGGACACGACTATGGAGGCGACTTCAACCATGGAAACGACGACAACCACGCGGGACCACGAATCCAGCCCGGCACTTCAGCCCCGCCGCCGGATCGGCATCGCGGGCCGATGGGGCATCGGCGCCGGGGTGGGGGTCGCCGCCGCGGCGGCAGTTGTCGCTGTGGTGCTCAACTCGCCGGCGACCGGGGGCGTGGAGGCCGGCAAGGATTCGTCAGCCGCCACCTCGGCCTCGACCGCAGCCGACGGGTCGGCCGAGCGTACGCCGCTGATGACCCTGGCCGGGTCCATCAAGACGGTCACCCCGGCGGCGGGCGACGCGTGGCTGGTGAAGGCGACGCAGGTCGACGGCACCAAGACCATGCAGGTCGTCTACACGCTGTACACCGATGGTCACGCGATCTACACGGGCAACAGCGTGAAGGACATCAAGCGTGCGATCGCCCGTCACCAGGATCAGATGACCGACGGGGGCTACGCTCCACTCCTCAAGGCGGCCATCGCCGCGGCGGACAGCAGCCCGGCCGACGGCCGGACCCAGATGCTCAAGGCAGCCAACAATCCGCTGGTGGGCCTCGACCCCGCAGCGCAGAAGGCGGTGTGGGACAAGCAGCAGGCGGACGCCCAGGTGATCATCAAGCAGAAGGGCGGCAACGCCGAGCCGAAGCCGTACAGCCCTCAGGCCGTTCAGCGGCACTTCGACAACGCCCTGTGGACGTACAGCACCCAAGCGTTGTCCGCTGGCGACGGCAACACGCAGGTCCGGGCCGGTGTGCTGCGTCTGTTGTCCACCATCTCCGCGGTCAGCGTCAAGAACTCGACCACCCACGGCAAGGCCACGCTGACGATCACCGCCGGCCCCGAGGTGTTCGGCGGCATGGGCAGCGAGGTGCTGACCATCGACGCCACGACCGGCATGCTCGTCAAGGACGTCTCCACCGTGCCTGGCCTCCCCACGGCCTCCACGACGTACGAATCCTCCCGCGTGACGAAGGCCGACCTGTAGGCCGGCAACTCCCACCCACCAGCGTTCCGGCAGACGGGGCACCGATCCCGCTGTATACGCCCTGACCAGCGCGCCCTGTGGTGGGGTCC
>NZ_JAGPXZ010000366.1:0-5923 GCF_018070305.1 Micromonospora sp. M51
GCAGCCCGAGCGCCAGCATCCCGAAGCCGAGCGCGAGGTGCAGCCAGTTGTCGGCGTCGTTGACCGGCAGGATGTTCGCCCCGCCTTCCGGGTTGACCGCCTCGATGGCCAGGCCGTACAGCCAGAGGGCGAGGTAGATCGCGCCGCCGGCGGCCAGGAACACGCGGGCGCCGGCGATGCTGCGGGCCAGCACCAGGCCAGCCAGCCCGAAGAGCAGGTGCACCGCGTTGTGCAGGATCGACACCTGGAACAGCCCGAGCAGGCGGGCGTCCGAGTGGTGCCCGGCGAACCTCAGCTCGCCGTAGTCGGTGGTGATGCCGGGGATGAAGCCGAGGACACCGATCAGCAGGAAGACCCCGGCCACGACCAGTGCGGCCAGCTGGACGCGGGGTCGGGGACCGGCCGCCCGACCGCCTCGTGCGCCTCGTGCCATCGCTGCCCCCTCCGTGGATCTGTCGGCCTCGCGAACCTCACTGTCCGCAGCGGCGACGTGACGCAGCCCGACGATCCTCCATTTTGAAGTTCATCCGGTGGGCCGCGCAGAGAAATGCACGAAGAGGTATGGAAGCCGAAACGCAGGGTAGGTCAATGGTCAGCGGCGGCAACATCGCGCCGCATCCCCCCAGCACATACCGCGACGACTTGCTGAGCGGAAGGGAAATCATGACTTACGATCTTTCACCGACCTCCTCCACGTACGGGCAGCCCTCGACCAACGGCGGCGGCGTCCGCGACCAGGCGCGCCAGGTCGGGTCGGAGGCCGCGCAGGCCGGCGGGGCGGTCGCCCAGACCGCCAAGGAGCAGGGCACCGAGGTCGGCCGTGAGGCGGCCCGGCAGGCCCGCAACCTGTACGGCGAGGCTCGCAACCAGCTCGCCAGCCAGACCGGTGAGCAGCAGCGCAAGGCGGCCGGTGGGCTGCGTTCGCTGGCCGACGAGATGCGCTCGATGGCCGAGCAGGGTGGCCAGGCCGGCCCGGTGACCGAGCTGGCCCGCCAGGCCGCCGACCGGGTGCACGGTGTGGCCGGCTGGCTCGAGGAGCGCCAGCCCGGTGACCTCGTCACCGAGGTCCGCGACTACGCGCGGCGCAACCCGGGCACCTTCCTGGTCGGCGCGGCGGTCCTCGGTGTGCTGGCGGGTCGGTTGACCCGTGGCATCTCGGCGGCTGGTGACGACTCCGGCAACGGTTCCGCCGGCTACCGGGGTGCCGGCGCGTACGACCCGGAGCAGACCGCGGTGATCCCGACGCCGCCGCCGGCGCCTCGCGCGGTGCCGGACGCCGTTCCGGCCGGTGGCTACCTCGACCCGACCCCCGGCACGCACACCCCGCCGACGTCCGGTGGCTACGCCGACCAGACGGCTGCCGGCTACGCCGACCCGGCGTCCGGTGGTTACGCCGAGCCCGGCCGGGGCGACCACCCGGAGCACTCCGGCACCGGTCAGCCGCTGCCGCCGGTGACCCAGACCGACCCGCTGCCGGGCGTGCCGTCCAGCGGCAACCCGCGCCCGTGAGCCGCCGAGTCATCCGAAGGGAGACGACGGCATGAGCATGCCGACGCAGGGGTCCGGCCTGGACTCCGGTTACCACCCCACCGCGGGGGCCCCGCACACCGACGCGGAGGTGAAGAACAGCTCGCTCGGTGACCTGATGCGTCAGGTCACCACCGACCTGTCGACGCTGATGCGTCAGGAGGTCGAGCTGGCCAAGGCCGAGATCCGCCAGGAGGGCAAGAAGGCCGGCAAGGCCGCGGGCCTCTTCGGCGGTGCCGGCTTCGGCGGCTACATGGTGGCTCTCTTCGTGTCCATCGCCGTGTGGCAGTTCCTGGACAACGTCATGGACTCCGGTCTGGCCGCGCTGATCGTGGCCGTGATCTGGGCCGTGGTCGCCGCCGTCCTCTACTCGGCGGCCAAGAAGAACGCCCAGCACGTACGCGGGCTCAAGCAGACCAACGACAGCGTGCAGCGGATCCCCGACGCGCTCAAGCCACACCCGGAGGGAGTCACCCGATGAGCACCGATCCCGATCAGATCCGCCGTGAGATCGAAGCCACCCGCAACAGCCTCAGCTCCGATGTGGATGCGCTGGCGTACAAGGTCAGCCCCAGCCGCATCGTCGACGACCGTAAGCAGCGGGCCCGCTCCGCTCTGCAGAATGTGAGGGACAAGGTCATGGGAACTGCGTCTGACCTCGGCCACGGCACCGGCCAGGCCGCCCACTCGGTGGGCGACCACGCCTCGTCGGCGGCCTCCAGCGTCAGTGACGCCGCGCACTCGGCGGCGGCCACCGTCAGCGACGCCGCCCACAGCGCGCCGCGGGTGATCCGGCAGAAGTCCCAGGGCAACCCGCTTGCCGCCGGTCTGATCGCGTTCGGGGTCGGCTGGCTGGCCTCGTCGCTGATCCCGGCCTCCCGTCGTGAGCAGCAGGCCGCGACCCAGCTCAAGGAGCGGGTCAGCGAGCACAGCGGGGCGGTGACGGAGAAGCTGGGCGCGGTCGCGAACGAGCTGAAGGAAGAACTGCGCGAGCCGGCCCAGCAGGCCGCCGCGTCGGTGAAGTCCACCGCTCAGGATGCCGTGCACGCGGTCAAGGACGACAGCAAGTCCGCCGCGCAGGACGTCAAGGACCAGGCCCAGCAGGCCCGGCACCAGGTCAGCCCCTGACCGGGTCGACCACCGGTGCGACAGCTCGCGGCCACTGCGGTGACCGCGAGCTGTCGTGCTGTCAGGGGCGGTCACCCACCTGTGGGCGCAGGGCCCGGACCGGGTGGGCGGCCCGGCGGATGCGGGTGTCGCCGTACCGGACGCCGCCGAGCAGGAACCGCTGGGCGACCGCGAGCCAGCCGCACACGCCACGCTCCAGCAGCCAGAGCGGTGCCGCCAGCGCCGTCGTCGCGGGGAAGACCGCGACACCGCCCGCTCGACGGCGACCGACCTCGGCGAGCGCGACAGTGCCGGCCGCCGCGCCGAACACCAACCCGGGTCGCCGGGCCGCGACCGCCGCGGCCAGTGCCGGAAGGACCGCGAGCGCGGTCAGCAGGCGCGCCGGCTGCGCCAGATCGTCGTACGCCTGACGGACCCGTTGGCCGCGGAAGTGCGCGGCGTCCGGTGGCAGTCGGCGGACGTACAGCCAGGCCGGGGCGGCCTCGGTGCCACCGTACGCGCGCACGGTGCGGATCAGCTCCAGGTTCTCGAAGAGCACGTCCGGGTCGTACCCGCCCATGCCGAGGAAGGTGCTGTGCCGCACGGCCAGGGTGCCCGGGTAGTCCGCCCCGAGCGCCCGGTTGAGCAGCGTGCGACCGGTGTCCCACCAGGCGTGCCAGGGCAGCGGGTCGAAGTAGTTCTGCGGCCGGACCAGATCGACCTCGTCGAGCAGTAGGTGCACGGCGGTCAGCCCGGCCTGGTCGTACCGGACGTCGTCATCGGCGATCACCACGTGCTCGTGCTCCGCCGCGCGTACCCCGGTGCGTACGCCGACCACTTTTCCGTTGAGCCCGGCACCGGTGACGTCGGGCGGGAGGTGCCGGACCAGCCCCGCCCAGGCGTCGGCGTGCCGGGCGAAGAGGTCCGGAGGTGAGCCGTCGACCACGAGCACCTCGACCCGGTCGGACAGCCAGCGCAGGTAGTCGGTCAGCTCGGCCAGGCCGTTGTCGGAGTGCCAGCGCAGCGGCAGGACGTACGTCATCGGCAGACGGACCGGCGACGGGCCGGCGCCCTCGTGTTCGACCTCCCGACGCGCACCGCGCCGGGTGTCACCAGTGGGGCTGAACGGGGACATGACAACTCCGTGACGGACAGGGCCGCGGCCGGTGCCGAGCAGAGTCTGCCCGCAATCACGGGGATCAAACGGCCGGGTCGTTTCGACGGCCGGGCCCCGGGTAGCGCTGCCCGTAAGGGCGGTCCATGCCCGGTTTTCCGTGGAGGAGAGAGACGTGATGACCAACAACGGAACCAGGTGGGCGCTGCTCGGCGTCACCGCGGCGACGGCGGTCGGCGTGGGGCGGGCGGTG
Source organism: Micromonospora sp. M51 (assembly GCF_018070305.1). Taxonomy (NCBI): domain Bacteria; kingdom Bacillati; phylum Actinomycetota; class Actinomycetes; order Micromonosporales; family Micromonosporaceae; genus Micromonospora; species Micromonospora sp. M51. Next base: position 4,002 of record NZ_JAGPXZ010000366.1, read on the forward strand.
GCCCGCCGCCGGCATCGGCATCAGCCGCAGCGGCAGGACGGCTGGTACGTGGTGCGTCGCGCAGTGACAGTGGACCGGCCCCGGGACGAGGTGATCGGCTTCTGGGCCGACCGCGAACGGCGGGACCGGGCGCTGGCCGGCTGGGCCACGTTGCGACAGCTCGACGAACGCCGGTGGCGGTGCGTGGCCCGGGACCGGGCCGCCGGTGAGACGCAGTGGCAGGCCGAGATCACCGTCGAGGAGGCGGGCACGCTGCGGTGGCGGGTCGAGGAGGGGCCGATGCCGCAGCTGGGGCGAATCGAGCTGGCCGAGGCCCCGCAAGGCCGCGGCACCGAGATCCGCGCCGAGATGCGCTACCGCTCCGGCCCGCTGCGCCGGTTGGTCGGCCTGGTCGGCGGCGACGAACCGGACCTGGCGCTGCGGGACGCGCTGCGGCGGGCGAAGGCGCTGGTCGAGTGCGGCCAGGTGTTGGACACCCGGGACGACCCGTCCGGCCGCAGCCGGGCCCAGGAGAAGAGGACCGACAGGATGCGGGAGACGTTGATGACGGGAGGACGGGCGTGAGGGCGCTCTGCTGGGAAGGCGTCGGCAAGCTGGCGGTCCGGGACGTGCCGGAGCCCCGGATCCGCGCCGAGGGGGACATCATCGTCCGGGTCCGGGCCAGCAGTGTCTGCGGATCCGACCTGCACCTGATCAACGGGTACCTGCCGGCGATGCGGGAGGGGGACATCCTCGGCCACGAGTTCATGGGCGAGGTGGTGGAGACCGGGCCCGGCGTACGGCGGCACCGGGTCGGCGACCGGGTGGTGGTGGGGTCGGTGGTCGCCTGCGGTGGCTGTTGGTACTGCCGGACCGAGCAGTACTCGCTCTGCGACAACTCCAACCCGCAGCCGGTGTTCACCGAGAAGCTGTGGGGGCACGCGGCGGCCGGCATCCTGGGGTATTCGCACGCCGCTGGCGGCTACGCCGGATCGCACGCCGAGTACATCAGGGTGCCGTTCGGCGACATCGGCGCATTCGCCGTACCCGAGGGAGTGCCGGACGACTCGGTGGTGTTCGCCTCCGACGCGATGCCCACGGGATGGATGGCGGCGGACTTCTGCGGGCTGACCGGCGGCGAGGTGGTGGCCGTCTGGGGTGCCGGGGGAGTCGGTCAGATGGCGGCCCGCTCGGCGCAGCTCCTGGGCGCCGAACGGGTCATCATGATCGACCGGTTTCCGGATCGGCTCGCCACCGCCGCCGAACGGATCGGGGTCGAGACGATCAACTACGCGGAGACCGACGTGTTGGAGGCGCTGCGGGAGTTGACCGCCGGGCGCGGGCCGGACGCCTGCGTCGAGGCCGTCGGAATGGAGTCGCACGACGTCGGGCCGACCTACGCGTACGACCGGGTGAAGCAGGCGGCCCGGTTGCAGACCGACCGCCCGACGTCGGTCCGGCAGGCGATCATGGCCTGCCGCAAGGGCGGCACGGTGAGCATCGTCGGTGTCTACGCCGGCCTGGTCGACAAGTTTCCGCTCGGCGCGGCCATGAACAAGGCCCTGGTGCTGCGGATGGGACAGATGCACGCGCAGCGCTACATTCCGATGCTGCTCGACCGGCTCGCCGCCGGCGAGATCGAGCCCGGCTATCTGGCCACCCACCCGCTCTCCCTGGACGAGGGCGTCCACGGGTACGAGCTGTTCGAGAAGAAGGAGGACGGCTGTCTGCGCAGCGTGCTGCATCCCTGACGGGCCGGGGGCACCCGTCTCGCCGGGCACCGTGACCGGTGGGGCGGGTCAGGCCGGGCGGAGGTCGGGCGCGCGGCGGACGTTGGTGACGGTCAGGCCCAGCGGCGGCAGCGCCGGCATCCGGTGCAGGTCCAGGGCCAGGTCCTGGACCGGCACGTCGTAGCGCATGGCGGCGGTCAGGTTGGTGACCGC